>CALCHR010000196.1 GCA_937901185.1 uncultured Bacteroidales bacterium | reverse complement strand
TGATGTCGTTATAGTCCATATCGAAGGGTACGTACCAGGACTGCCATTGTGTATTCTTAAACTCGCGGGTATAGGTGATGCGCTCTGTTTCCTGCTCGGTGGCATTGGTGTATGCTTCGCCGTCGGTGAGGAATACATATTTATCTACATAAGCAGCCCATTCTACGAGTTGGTCAATCGTCGATTGAGTCGCCGCCAGGTCTTTTAATTCCTGCTTGGCTGTAGCTATGACATTATTGATTTCTGTACGCTTATCTTCTGGCAGGAACTCTTCACCATTATTATCCCAAATACCAAATTCACTCCATGAGAAGAATAGATTGTCGTTGTTTACTTGACCTGAGTGGGTCTCTTCTACCACGAAGCGAACATAACGGTATTTATTACCCAGATTGAAGTTCAGTGTGCCTCCACTGAGGATAATTCCAAAATAGCTTTGCTGCGTAGGAGTCTCTAGTACGGCTATTTCATCCCAATCTCCTGCAGGATTATTAGTTGCGAAGACGCGTATGCTTTTCGGACTATCATTGTAAGAGTGATTGCGGCGCACATATTTCACCGTGATACTATCAACGGTTTGTTTCAAGTCTGCTTGTATAAAGTGGTATGCGTTATCCGTATTTACAGAACTCCATGTTGAGTGGAAGTAAGTATTACCATCGCCGTCCAGCAAGTTTGAGATGTGTCCTTCTTTTGTCTCCTGCTTGTTGGTTGACAACTGCGAAGCTGATTTCAGCAGACCGTGGTTACTAAAATCTTCCACTATGGGCTGATAGATTTTCTCATTGAGCAAAGCCAATTTCGCTTTCAACTCTGCATTTAGGTCTTGCTGAGTCAGCATAGCCAAAGCTTCTTCAGGATTAAACTCGCCGGCCTCGGTGATAGTAAACCAAGCACCTGCGTCCCAACCATCGCCTTCACTCTGGCTTGTCGTAGACTGGATACAAGTAGCGCGTGAGGGATTAGAGCACCAGCCCGGAGAAGCTGTGAAGTAGTGAGTGTCGTTAGCCTTGAGAGCGAAAGTGTTCTCGCCAACTTTTTCTACAGTCACAAATTCGTAGGGCGCTTCGCCTACGAGGGCGTTGGTATCACCGCTCTTTATCACAAACTTCTTCTCGCTTACGCTGTAGAGGTAGTGTTTGCCTTCGTACTCTACAAAAGCAAATTGCTGCTTAGGATCAGCGGCGTTGCGCTCTACCTTGTGGCAATCATCAGAACCGGCTGAGTAAGTTACGCCACACATATCTACTTTGTCAGCGAGGGCGTACATACCACCGCGGCCGGTGTCGGATGAAACGAGGGTGTAGCACTTAGCGTTGCTCAACTGAGCTACTTCTGTGATAACAACGGGAGTTGCGGGAACTTCGGGCTCAGGTTCTACTACAGTTTCTACTACTTCCAGTTCGAACTTAGCCGCAGCGCCATAAGCAGCGTCGCAGTAAGGGAAGTAACCGCTCACTTCTGCCTGATCTACTTGCTGGCCATCGATTGTTGCAACAGGCTTGCCTGATACGTATTCAACCTTGAAATAGTTACCACCGTTCTTGATGTAGTAAGTACCATCTCCGTTGTCAACAAAGGTCAAAGCAGAACCTTGTTCCAATGCGTCTACGTTCCAAGATTGGCAGAAGATATACTTGCCGCTCTTGGTCTTCAACTTGTAGTTTGTGCCGTCAGCTTCGAAAGTAAAGACCTGGTCGTCACTTTCTGCCTTAGCTGCGAAATTAACACCACCAAGAGGACCTGTTGGGTGAGCGTCGTAGTTGCTGGCATTCATATAGTTGCCAGAAGCTACATCCTTCACGCGGTACTCCTTACTGGTGTCAATCTGTGCCATTGCGGTAGTGAATACTGCCAGCAATAGCGCCATCAAAGAAGTAATTTTTCTCATACTGTTAATAAATTAGGTTAATAAAAAAGTGTTCTAAAATGTTCCTATATATAATATATAAATGTGTATATTCTTACAGGTTCCCAAAAAGGACAATAATGTAAGTTGCAAACGTACTACTTTTTTGAAAAAGTTCCAAGCTAATTTCTAAAAATATATTCCTAAGATAAAATAAATCTAAAAAACCGGGGGCTATAGAAGAGCGAAACGGGGTTTCAAGGCGCCGAAAGAGAAAACCGGGCTTTGGGCAAGCTGTGGAGGGTTTGCATAAAAATCTGAGGGGGCGCGGGCGGTTTTCCTGAGTTGGTCGGCCGGCATATCGGGCCTAACTCTTTGGGCTATGGGGTTTTTTCCGTACCTTTGTGCCTTGAGAAGGGGCTCGAGGGCCTTTCCAAGCAGATGCTCCCTCCGTTTTTAATAACTACAGACAAGATTTTTTACATGGAAACTACAAGACAACAAAAAATATCCCGCCTCATCCAGAAAGAGCTGAGCGATATTTTTCAGAAACAGACCAAGGCGATGCACGGCATGCTGGTGTCGGTGAGCCCCGTGCGCATCAGCCCCGACATGAGCGTTTGTCGCGCCTACCTCAGCGTGTTCCCTTCAGAGCGTGCCGCTGAGACTTTGGAAAATGTCAACAGAAGCGCTCGCGAGATTCGCTACGAACTGGGCACCCGTGTGCGCCACCAGCTTCGCATCATCCCCGAGCTGAAATTCTTCTTGGACGACTCGCTCGACTACATCGACCACATCGACTCCCTGCTGAAGCAATAGGATGAAGGGCTTTCCTTTCTTCGTAGCCTGGCGCTATCTCTTCTCCAAGAAGAGCCACAACGCCATCAACGTCATCTCCATCATCTCCGTGGTGGGCGTGGCGCTCTCCACGATGGCTCTGGTGTGTACCCTCTCGGTCTTCAATGGCTTCCGCGACTTGATTGGCAGCCTCTACACCTCTTTCGATCCTCAGCTCAAGGTCACGCCGAGCAAGGGCAAGTTTGCTGCGGCCGACGACTCTTTGCTGCTGCGCATCAAGGCCTATCCCGACGTGGCTGTGGCCACTGAATGCTTGGAAGAGAACGCTTTGATTCTCTTTCAGGGCCACCCCACGGTGATTGTGCTCAAAGGCGTGGGCGAAAACTTCGACAGCTGCACGGACATACACAGCATTCTCTATGGCGATGGCGACTTTCTGCTCCATGCCGGCGGCGTGGACTATGGCGTGCCGGGCGCCGGACTGGCTCAGCAGTTGGGCGGCATCGATTATGGTAAAGTGCCCATTTGCGCACCTCGCAAAGGCGAGCGCATCAACGTGGTCAATCCCTCCGAGAGCTTTACGATGGGCGACCTCCTATCGCCGCGCCTGGTGTTCCACGTCAGTCAGCGACAATACGACGACCACTATATGCTCGCTCCCCTCTCCTTCGCTCAGCAACTCTTTGAGCAGGAGGGCTGCATCACGCAACTCGAGCTGCGCCTGAAAGACGGCGCCGACACCGACGAGGTCAAGCAAGAGCTGCGCACCATTGCCGGCGAGCACTTCCAGGTGAACGACCGCATAGAGCAGCAGGCCGACATGTTTGCGGTGATGAACATCGAGAAGACCGTGTCCTACCTCTTCCTGACCTTCATCCTGCTCGTCTCCTGCTTTAACATCATCGGCTCGGTCTCTATGCTCATCATCGAGAAGCGCTCCGACATGGAAGTGCTGCGCCACTTGGGCGCCGACGAGCAGAGCATCGTGCGCATCTTCCTCTACGAGGGTTGGCTCATCACGCTGCTGGGCGCCGTGGTGGGCATCGGCATCGGTTTGTTCCTCTGCCTGCTGCAAGAGCAGTTTGGTCTGCTCCGTCTGGGCGACTCGGTGGGCATGTTTATCGTCGACGCCTACCCCGTGAGCGTTCATCTGCCCGACATTCTCTTGATATTCTTTACCGTAGTGGTGGTGGGCGCCTGCTCCGTGTGGTATCCGGTGCACCATCTCAGCAAGCGCTTGCTCTAAACGGTCTCCGTCTTTTCCGGCCTCTTCTGAAAAATGAGAGGCTCTTTTTTTTAGGGACACGGGGCGTTTAGAAAGTTTAAGATAATTTAGGGATTCGGGAGAGCGGAAAAGCAGTTTGCAAAAGCAGAAGGCGCAAAGTTTTTCGCAGATGGCTCGGAATTTTTCTTAGTAGTTACCGATTTTTTCTTAGTAAACGCCGAAGAAAAATTTTGCAACACAAAAGAAGCATCACAAAAAAACCATTTTTTTGAATCTATCATACAGAAAAAAGCGGGAGTCCTTTTCAGGCTCCCGCTTCGCTATTACAAAGATAATACATTGGAGGGCAAAATGCAAATCGGCTTTAACTTTCTTTTGCAGATGGCCGGTTTGATTTTAAGAATTGGAGCGCTGCCCTCCGGCAGCACTCGCTTATTTTGAGAAGAGGCGCTTTTGGCCCTCGCCGGTGATGTAGATGCCCTGCTGCGGAACGAGCACTCGGCGTCCGCTCAGGTCGTAGTAGACGGGGGCTTTCTTTTCCACGAGGGCAGCCTCTACGCCGGTGAGCGTTTCGGTCTTGACGAGGTTCCAGATGCTGGCGCCCCAGTCTTTAGGCTTGGTAATCACGGTGGGGAAAGCGCTGGGGTTCACATACCAGCCGTAGGTGCCCGAGGGCTCTACGATGGCTACGCCGCTACCGCCGAGGTCGGTTTTGATTTCCTCGAGGGTCCAGTCGGTCAAGCCGCTGCCGGCATAGTTGGCCATCAAGACGGCGCCTTCCTTAGAAGCGTCGATGTAGGCAGCCTTGCCGGTGGCCTTGTTCACCACTTTCACTGTGCCGTTGTTCTTCACAAAGCGCCAGAGGAAGCCGTCGTTGGCGGTGTTGAGGGCCTTGGGTTCCACCTTACCGTTGGAGGTGTTGGCGCAAGCATAGTTGCCGGTGAAGTAGGCGTTCTCCAGTCTGTAGAAGTATTGCTCGCTGATGGCATCCAGCAGAGAGGCACGCGGCATGGCGAGGAAGGTGCGGTAGCAGTCGAGGTATTGCTCGTAGACGTTCTTCTCCACCGGGCCAGAAGCCTTGAGGGTGAGCTCTGCGCGGTCAATGAGTTGCTGCTGCAGATACTGCAACGCCTCTTCAGTGGGCTGGTCCATCTCGCCGGGCTTGGCGTCGCGGATGATGGCCTTACACTTCTTCACGAGGCCTTCGAGCTGCGCGGTGAAGTCTTCCACCTCCACGAGCAACCAGGTGCCGGGATAGCAGAGCGCTGCTTCGTCTTTGGCAAACACCAGTCCGGACACCTGGGCGCTGAGGCGCTTCACGCTGCCCTTCTCTGTGGCGCTGTATCCGTCTACGGCAGAGATGTTTACCACGCCGGGGATGAAGTCGTATTTGCCTGTAGCCACGGTGGCCTTGTCTACACGCACGTTGGTGGGCGCACCGCCCATGCCGACAGCTGCGTTGTAGGTGTTCATAGCGAGGAGTTCACCGCTGCACACATTCTGCAACTTATAGGCAGCCACGCCGGAGAGGCCGCTCTCTACAAACTGCCACAACTCTTCGGGCTCTACCTGCGGCGTATAGTGGATGCGCACCTGCGCGCCGTCCTGATACATGGTGGAGCCTTCAAACTGCTTTCTGTAATAGGTGGAGGCAGAAACAATCTGATAGTATTTTCCGGCCTGGGGCTGCACAATCTCGGCAGCCTTATAGGCGTCTACCTTCTCGCGGAGCGCTTCGATCACAGAGGCTTCTGTGGGCATCATCTTGGCCACGTCGTAGATGGCAGCAAGCTGGTCGTGTACGCTCTTAGCAGGGAATCCTGCCTGTCCGCCTTGGGAAACTTCGAGGATGGCGGCGGCTTCGGCCAGAAGCTTTTCGGCTTCGGTCTGCTCAGCAGGCACGATGTGGTGCTTAGCGTAGATGTAGCCCAGCGCATCGAGGATTTCGTCCTGCTGCTGCAGGCGGAGGTAGAAGGAGTTCCAGTTTTTCTTCTTGGCGGGCAACCATCCGGTCTCGGCCAAAGCAAGCATACGCGGCAAGAGCTGGTATTGCAACTCGCCAAAGTCGTTGAGCGTCTCGGCCCACAAGTTGCCCTGCACACCCATACAGAAATCTTCCTTGCCGCTGAGCGAGCCGAGCGGATTGAGGGTATAGGCTTCCTGCAAAGTATTGGTGTTCGAGTCGCTCCATCCTCCGTAGTAGGGCTCATCTACGAGGGTTTCGTTGGGGCCTACCTGCATAAAGTCGAGATACAGGTGCGAGTAGGGCGCAACGATGCTCTTAAAGCCGCGGCTGGCTGCTTTTGCGCTATGGTCCAAACTGTTCCAGGCCATAATGACGGGCTTCACGGTGTTCTTATCTGACCAGTGGCTGAGCAACTCGTCCCAAACGACAAGGTCCTTGCCGTGGTTTTCCTTCACATAGATGCCGAGCTCTTCCACCAGCCATGACTGCAACTCGTGTACGCCGTTAAGGCCTTCCTCTTGTACGCGGCGCAAGCAGTCGGCATTGTTGGCCCACTGGTCTGTGGGACATTCGTCGCCGCCGATGTGTACGTAGGGATAAGGGAAGACGTCGGCCAAGTAGTCGAGCACGTCTTTGAGGAAGGTAATCACTTTGTCGTTGCCCACATTGAGCACGTCGTGGGAGATACCGCCGTCGATGCGCACGCTATAAGACTTGCCGGGGTCGCAGCTGAACTCGGGGTAGGAAGCCACGGCGGCCACCATGTGACCGGGGAGGTCTACCTCGGGGAGTATCTCGATGTGGCGTTCCTTGGCGTAGGCCACGATTTCCTTGAGTTCTTCTTTGGTGTAGAAGAAGCCGCGGCCGTATTCTGTGTCGTCGAAGAACTTACCGCCTTCGCCGGGACTGGCAAACGAGCCGGCGCGCACGGCGCCCACTTCGGTGAGCAAGGGATATTTGTCCATGTGGATGCGCCAGCCTTGGTCGTCGGTCAGGTGCCAATGGAAGCGGTTCATCTTATAGAGGGCCATCACGTCGAGCACGCGCTTCACCTCGTCCTTGTTGAAGAAGTGGCGGGCGATGTCCATCATGAATCCGCGGTGACTGAGCAGGGGTTGGTCGGCAATCTCTACATAGGGCAAGGTCCACTCCACGCCCTGCTGCTTCTCTGCGGCGAAAACCTGGCGCGGAAGGAGTTGTTTCAGGGTCTGGAATGCGTAGAAGAAACCGGCTTGCTGCGAGGCTTTGATGTCTATGCGGCCGTCGCTGACGCTGAGTCGATAGCCTTCTTCGGGCAGCGTGGTGTCGTAGCTGAGCTGGAGCACGTTGGCATCCTCTGTGCCTTCCACGAGGTTCAGTTCCACGCCCGATACGTTCTGCCACATGCGGGCAAACTCTTCAGCGTGGGCCATGGAGGCAAAGTCGGGGTAGGCCAAGGTGGTGATGGTGGCAAAATTGAGCGCACCTTCCTTGGTCACTTCAAGGCTTTGGGGATAAGGCACGATGGAGAAACCGGCGGCAGCAGCCAGTTCTTTCTCGGAGACAAACTCTACGGCGTTATTCTGGTCGCCCTTGTCCCAAAGACCCACACCGCGATTTTCTTCCGGACCTCCCCAGAGGTTCATGGAGACAGAAGCGTTGTTGTAGGGCTGCAGTTCGTAGCCGCTTTTATAAGAAGCGTGGGTGGCAGCCACAATCTTGTAGCGGGTCACGCCGTTGGCTTTTGAGGAAGCCGATACCTTGTTGTTTTTTTGACCACCTGAGGTGTAGAGCGTCAGTCCCTTTTTGTTGGTCAAGACGTAACCGTCGGCGTCGCTGCCTGTGAATTTCCACAACTGGGCTTCGCTGCCTACGGCGGCGGCGGTGGTGATTTCCGCACCTTCTGTTTCGGCTGTCAAGGCATTGCCGCCGTTCATGAACTGAACGAGGTACCAATGCTCATTGCCTTCGGTGCTGGCTTGGGGCTTACCTTCGGCCCAAGCGCTCAACGCTCCCAAAAAGAGGGTAGCGAGGAGAGTCAGAAAATGTTTGTACATAAGGATTATGTGTTTGAAGAATTATAGATTTAACTTACAAGGCTCCGCCTCTCTTTGCACGCGGGCGCAGGGGCGGTGTGCAAAAGTAAGAAGAAAAATCCAAAGCACAAAGCCGCAGCCTTTCCTTGCAGCCCGGAGAGTCCAAAAATGGCCTTTGTAATGGCTTGAAAATCAAGGGTCATTTTCGGGCGTTTCTTAGGTAAAAGCTAGGTGAATTTCGGTAACTACTAGGAAAATTTCGGTAACTACTAAGAACACGAAAGTAACTACTAAGAAAACGGAGGCGATGTAGGGGCAAAAATAGAAGGGCCGCCAGCCCTCCAGAAAGGCTGCGAGCAGCAGCACGGAAAGGCCCTGCTTTTGCTATATGGGGATAGCAAAAAATGGGGCGAGTGTTATTTTTTCCAAAAAAAGGTTGCGGTTTTTCTTTTTACACCTAACAAATGTGGCAGAAAAATTTTTGCAGAAAAATCTTTTTTGTATTTTTGCTTCGGACTCTTAGGGACATCCCCAAGAGCCTCTCTCTGTGCGAGAGAAACGAACGCAATTTATTAACTCTTTATTTTATAATAACATTCTATGGCAACATTAGATTTAAGCAAGTACGGTATTACCGGTGCTGTTGAGGTGCTGCACAACCCCTCTTACGAAGTGCTCTTCGAAGAAGAAACAAAGGCAGGCCTTGAAGGTTATGAAGTAGGTCAGGTAACTGAGCTTGACACAGTGAACGTAATGACTGGTATCTACACCGGCCGTTCACCCAAAGACAAATTCTTCGTGATGAACGAAGCCAGCAAGGATACTGTATGGTGGACTTCTGAAGAATACAAGAACGACAATAAGCCCGTTTCTGAAGAAGCTTGGGCCGACCTCAAGGCTAAGGCTGTTAAGCAGCTCAGCGGCAAGCGCCTCTTCGTGATGGATACCTTCTGCGGCGCTAACCCCGCTACTCGCTTGAAGGTGCGCTTCATCATGGAAGTAGCATGGCAGGCTCACTTCGTGAAGAACATGTTCATCCGTCCTACAGAGGAAGAACTCGCAGCTTACGGCGAACCCGACTTCGTTTGCTTCAATGCTTCTAAGGCTAAGGTAGACAACTACCAAGAGCTCGGCCTCAACTCTGAGACTGCTACTGTCTTCAACCTCAAGACCAACGAACAAGTAATCCTTAACACTTGGTACGGCGGTGAGATGAAGAAGGGTATGTTCTCTATCATGAACTACCTCAACCCCTTGAAGGGCATCGCCTCTATGCACTGCTCTGCCAACACCAACATGGAAGGCACTGACACAGCTATCTTCTTCGGTCTTTCCGGTACAGGTAAGACTACACTCTCTACAGACCCCAAGCGTCTCCTTATCGGTGACGACGAACACGGCTGGGACGAAGAAGGTGTGTTCAACTACGAAGGCGGTTGCTACGCTAAGGTAATCAACCTCGACAAGGAAAGCGAGCCCGATATCTACAACGCTATCCGCCGCAACGCTCTCCTCGAGAACGTAACTGTTGCTGCTGATGGTAAGATTGACTTCGCAGATAAGAGCGTTACTGAAAACACTCGCGTATCTTACCCCATCGAGCACATCAACAACATCGTGAAGCCCGTATCTAAGGGTCCTCACGCACACCAAGTTATCTTCCTTTCAGCAGATGCCTTCGGTGTATTGCCTCCCGTATCTATCCTCGACGACCAACAAGCACAGTACTACTTCCTCTCTGGCTTCACCGCTAAGTTGGCAGGTACTGAGCGCGGCATCACCGAGCCCACTCCTACATTCTCTGCTTGCTTCGGCGCAGCCTTCTTGAGCTTGCACCCCACTAAGTACGCAGAAGAGCTCGTGAAGAAGATGAACGCAGTAGGCGCTAAGGCTTACCTCGTTAACACTGGTTGGAACGGTACCGGCAAGCGTATCTCTATCAAGGATACTCGCGGTATCATCGACGCTATCCTCGACGGCAGCATCAACACCGCTCCTACTAAGACTATTCCTTACTTCAACTTCGTAGTTCCTACAGAGTTGCCTAACGTAGATCCTAACATCCTCGATCCTCGCGACACTTACGACTGCGCTTGCAAGTGGGAAGAAAAGGCTAAGGACCTCGCCGGTCGCTTCATCAAGAACTTCGCTAAGTTCACTGGCAACGAAGCAGGTCAGGCTCTCGTAGCAGCCGGTCCTAAGCTCTAATCATTTAGAACTTATCTGAATCCCGGATATGAGCCTTGCGCCAATTGGCGCAAGGCTTTTTCTTTACCCACAAACACCCACACATTATATATATTACGCGCGCGCCCATAATATATATTATATGTGTAGGCAGGAGGCGCAGAAGAAAAATCAGCAGTTACAAAATAGTGCTTCAGAGAAGCTTTTTCCTATCATTTTAATAGATTTTTTCAGCCAAACCTATCAACTGTAAAAAATATAGATACATTCTTTTACAGATTGTTTGCTGATATTGTTTTATTGTATATATTTGCAAAACTTATACTAAACTTAATAGCTTATGGAAAGAAAATTTTACGCTAACGTAACCAAAATCTTTTTAGTAGTAGTGATGATGGCATTCGGCACAATAGCCAATGCTCAAAAAGGATGGGAGCAGGTTTACCAACTCCCCACTACAAACGCCATGCACATCTCCAGTGAAGGCAACCTCATTCTGGCCGACTACACATTCGATGGTACCGGCGGTATCTACGTATCTAAGGACAAGGGCGAAAACTGGACGAAGACCAATGCGCCTGACTACGCCTTCAACCTCTTCGTAGAAAACGACGACTACATCTTCGCGGCCGGTATGGGCTGTAAGGTGGCTCGCTCAGAAGATGGTGGAGAAAGCTGGGAGCTTCTCAGCTACGGCCGCACAGTGGAAGACTATCTCGGTGCTGAGAACGTGGAATACTCAAACGCCTACGCCATGACCATACACGATGGCAAACTCTTCGTGGGCGACTTCTGCGGCGGCGGGGTTGTTTACTCTGAAGACAACGGAGAGACCTGGGTGAATACAGATATTACCACCCTTTCCTACGGTGAGGATGACCCGAAACTGGGTAAGAAGCCCGTAGAAAATATCTACAACCTCGTTTCCTACAATGGCAACCTCTATGCTTTCGGTGTGTACTACGTTTTCCGCTATGACGCAGCCAGCAATTCTTGGGAAACCATCCGCACCGACAGCAACTTTATGTCTGTCTCTGCCTTCTATCAAGGTTCTGTTTGCTTCGGCCGCAGCGTGATGAACGACAGCTACGAAGCCGACTTCATTGTTACCTTGAACGAAGCAGGCGAATGGGGTGCTCTTCCCCGCCCTGAAACCTATGATAACAACGTGCGTGCGATGTTTGGAGAGGGCGAACACCTCTTCGTAGGTATGCAGATGACCGGTTTCTACTACACCAACAATGCCGGACAGACTTGGAAGAAGCTCGAGAAGAACTATCCCGCTTCTTGCACTCCGATGGCTATCCGCACAGATGAGAACTACGTTTACCTGGCTTGCTACCAAACACCGTGGGCCGACACTTGGAAAGACAGCGGTTTGTGGCGCATGGCCAAGTCGGAACTTGCCGAAGATCCTTCTGCTATCGAGCAGGTGGTAAGCAGCCAGAGCAAGAAAGAAGTGTACGACTTGGGCGGCCGCAAGATTCAGCAGCCCAACAAGGGTCTCTACATCATCAACGGCAAGAAGGTGCTTGTAAAATAATCACACTATCAAACAGTTACCAAGGAGGCGGAGCGCCAACTCTGCCTCCTTTTCTAATTTTATACGGATGAAAAAAACAATACTCTTTTGGAGTTGCTGCCTCGCACTATCGGCGCAGGCCGACTCTGACAAAGTGCTGCTCCACGAGTGTAACTTCGACAATGGTATTCCGGCGGAGTATGCCACCTACGATTTAGACGGACAGACCCACCACTACACGATGGTGCAGGCCGGCTTGGATACTGGAAATCCATGGACGGCGGTGCGCGAGCGAGGCAATGCCTCCAACTATTATGTGGCCGGTACGTCAAAATATAAGGTAGCCAAGGGAGAAGAGGCCCAACCGGCTAACGACTGGCTGGTCACTCCGGGCATGCGTATCCTCACCGGCGATGCTCACCTCACCTGGAGAGCGCAGTCGCTCTGTGAAAATACCATGAAGGGCGACACCTATGAGGTGCGCGTATCTACTACCGGAAACCGCCCCGAGGACTTTGTGGACGCCCCCGTTCTCACCGTGGAGACAGAGAACATCAACCAGTGGACAGTGCGCACTGCCGATTTGGGCAAGTATGCCGGAGAGTATGTCTACATTGCCTTTGTCAATCGTACCCACATGGGCGAGATTCTTGCCATCGACGACATCCGCGTGGAGTGCGCCCACGGAGCCTACGAAGTGGTAGACGGCATGGGCAGCCATACTTTTGGAAAAGAGGCCTATCAGCTCTCGGGCATTCTCCGCTCCTACCAGCTCGACGGTGTTAAAGACTTTACAGCCTATTGTCGCGTCGGCGAGCAGGAATACAGTCGCCGGTTCTCCGGTGTGAGTCTCAAGAGCGGCAGCGACTATCGTTTTGATTTTGAAGAGTCTGTCCCCGTCTCCTATGGCGACACGTTGCGCTACCAGATGTGGGTGGACGTCGAAGGCTACCTGCCCGATACGCTGGAGAGCAGCTTCGTCAACCTGATGTTTGCCCCCACCCGCCGCACGGTGGTGGAAGAAGGCACCGGCATGTGGTGCGGCTACTGCACCCTTGGCATTGTGGGCATGGAGCGCATGAAAGAAAAATATCCCGATACGTTCATCGGCATCGCCAGCCACTACGAAGACATCCTTGAGGTGGAGGGCTATGCCCGCACCATCCACTTCACCGAGTTCCCCATGTGCTTGCTCAATCGCAAGTATGAGGCGCTGCCGATGGTCAAGGTGGAAAAAGACGGCAAGGAGCAATACACCACTCTTGAGGGTGGCGTAGAAACGGCCCTGCTCAGAGAGCAGGCCGAGGTGACCATTGCCGACGTGAGCCTCACCGCCGAGGAGAGCAACAAGCGCATCAGCGTGAAAGCCGAGGCGCGCTTTGCCGTGAACAGCGATGCGGCCAACTACCGCTGGGCTTTCGTGGTGGTAGAAGACAAACTGGAGGGCGCCGGCTTCTATCAGACCAACTACATGAGCGGCCAGACGCAGTATGACCTTGACGGCTACGAAAACATGCCCGACCGCATCGTGCCCTTCACCTTCAACGACGTGGCACTGAGCATTGCCGACCACCTTTATGGCTTTGAAGGATCCGTGCCCACCAGCGTGAAGGCCGGAGAGACTTACTCGTTCGACCACAGCTTTACGGTGAGCAACATGCAGCAGCCAGCCAACGTGCGCGTAGTGGCCATGCTGCTTGATGCCAATACGGGCTACGTGGTCAATGCTAACCAGGTGGCGCTCTATCCCACCGGCATCGACCAGGCACCCACCACGGAGAGCAGCGCAGCCATCGAGGGCTACTACGGCATCGACGGCCGCCGCCTCGACGCTCCGCAGCGCGGTGTCAGCATTGTGCGCTACACCAACGGCAGCACGCAAAAGATATTCCGATAGGCGGCCGAAGAACAGACCGCCCCGAAGCAGAAAAACCGGAGGTTCGCAGCAAGCGTTGCGAACCTCTTTATTCATCCCTACATCACCCCCATTGGCCCCTCCCTCCTCCCCCTAAAAGGGGAGGTATATAATTTTACAGGGCTACGCACCCCGTTTTTCTTAGTAGCTTTCTAGGAAAACTTAGTAAACTCCGAGTTTTTCCTAGTAAACTCCGAGTTTTTCCTAGAAGTTTACTAAGAAACGGCCCAAA
>CALCHR010000195.1 GCA_937901185.1 uncultured Bacteroidales bacterium | reverse complement strand
GTTCACCACTAATATCTTTAATCTTACTACGTAGTTCTCTCTTCTTCTTAACCCAACTAGTACTATTTAATTTATCTAACTTAGGCATTGAACCTTCTTTACCAGCATATTTAAATATAGTACTAATCTTTTCTACTGGAATATAAATCTTATCATTTCCCGAATAATTTATTTGAATATAATATTCATATAATGAATATCTGAATTTATTAATACAATTATAAAATATATTTAGGTGCAAAAAAATAAAAAATGCTGAAATTTACGGGTTAAATAAAGTTTTCTTAAACTCAAGAGAATTTGTACAAACAATCGAAGAGTTAGTATCTAAAAAAGAAGAAAAAGACTACGATATAAAAAGTGTATTAGAAAGAGCAAGAGAAAACAGAGAAGTTGATTATGAAATAGACAGACATAGAAAGATAAATAATACACAAATAGATATATTAAAAAGTAACAAATGTGAATATAATGTAGAAAATTTAATTACTGAGAATTTAGAAGTTGATAATGAGTTTGTTAGAAATATAGTATATGGTGTTGTTACTCATGTTGAAAGTTTAGATGAGTTAGCTAATAAACATATGAAGGATTGGTCAATTAGTAGAATAGATAAGACTGGTGCTGCTATTTTAAGAATTGGTTTATATGAAATGTTATATGAAGATGAAACTCCTAATGTAGTTGCTATTAATGAAGCTATTGAATTAGCTAAGAAATATAGTGATGATAATGTTAGAAAAATTATTAATGCTGTATTAGATAAAGTTAATAACGATTTATAAGATGTAATATACATCTTTTTTTTATGAAAAAATTGGACTTTTTTTAAATTTTTGGTATACTAAGTTACACAAAACAAGGGGTGAGGTTTATGAGCAAGCAATTTGATATAAACCAAAACGTTAGTAATGAATTAGTAAAATATATTGCTGAAAAAATAGGGCACAGTTTTTCAAAGGATATTCATAACAGACTTTTTGATTACAGTTATGAATTGTGTGAGGTGCCGAAGGATGAGCTTGACGCGTTTATGCGCAAGAAAGATTTTAAGGCGATAAACGTTACTATACCATACAAAGAAACGGTCCTTGCCTATCTTGATTTTTTTATAGCCGTATGGCGCGTAGTTCCCGAGATAGCAGCCGCGCTTGACAGCAGCGACGCGTCCGCGGAATAATATCTCTTTTGTGTACTCTAAGTAGTCGCGGCCACGAAGCAGCTCGTCCTGGAAGAACTTGCGCTCCATTTTATTCTCTAAGTCGTAGGTCATGTACGGCGTGACGACCTGCGTACGAGAGTAGCGCAGCTCGTTGATGAGTCGGCCGCAGTCTTCCAAGTCTCCACGACTGAGACGCTGAGGCTCGACGACAAGCACGCCCTTGATGCGTGGGTCCTCGATGCGTGCGAGTAACTTCCGCACCTCTTCGCGGTCGTCTATCGACTCACCGCTCACGACCTCTCGGTATATATTCTCTTCCGGTATCTTGCCACCGAACTCTCGCTGCGCGTACTCTTGCAGAATAGTCTCGTGCTTCTCAAGCACTTGCTCGACTGTCTCACGAGGGTCGTCCTGGCGTGACTTCCTCAAGTATATGAGATAACATTCCCAAATCATTAAGTTGTTTTTATATTCTCCCATGACTTATACCTCTTTTTATTTTAATTTTTTTACTTTTTTGTGTTTTTTGCATAGTATTGCAAGTTTTAAGATTTTTTGTTATTCTAACATAGCAAACAAACGTTCCCGGTAGGAAAGGGGTCACTATATGATAGAACTTGAACTCGTAAAAAAGCACATCTTCGAGCTGGTGCAGGCAACAAACGACGCGGACCTGCTCGACCTCATTTTAAAATTACTTATCACCGAGACGTGACACTAACAGCTTGACGCTTGCGTACTCCGCTTGCGGCAGGCTTGCCAATATAGAGACAACCTCGAAGAACTCAGGGTCCTTCCTTAACTTAGCGATGACTTGAACAAGGTCGTCGTTCTTTTTTTGCTCTGCGGTCCTCTCCATAGGGACAGCAAACCCAAGTAACCACGCCTCGCTCACGTCGAGCGCGGTGGCGATCTTATAAAGTCGGTCGGCCTTCGGTTGAGACTTGTCCGCTAAGTAGTAACTTATGGCACCTTTAGGCACGCCGGTCTTCTCGCAAAGTTCTGCCGCCTTCATACCTCGCACGGTCAAAGCTTGTCTCAGTCTTGTGCTCAGTTTTGCTTGTCTTTCCCTTGATTTTTCCATTGTTTTCACCTCCTGGCTATTATAGGATAACATAAAAAATCGAACTGCGCAACAAAAAATACTAAAAAATCGAACAAAAATAGTTGACAAGCAAAAAAAGTTATGCTAATATAACGATAGTTCGAAAAAATCGAACAAATAAAAAAGGAGGAAGCAAGCGTTGGTTTTTAATTTTGATAAACTAAAAGGGCGCATAGTTGAGAAGTTCTCGACGCGCACAGCCTTCGCGGAAGCCGCTGGGCTATCTAAAGGGCAGTTACATTGCAGACTTAACAACAAGACGACGTTCCGCTCTGAAGAGGTGCTTGTTATAAGCGAGCTCTTGGAGATACCGGCGGACCAGATAGGCACTTATTTTTTTACCGTAAAAGTTCGATAAAATCGAACAAAGGAGAGAAGCATGAACAACTGGACGACATCGACCGAGCACCCCGGCTACAGATGCAAGACTATCACGAGGGGCAACTTCACGGTGACGGTCCTCAAGCCGAACCTCGAACCGGCTGAACAAGCCAAGCGCGAGCGCCACGTGAAACAGATGGCCGAGAGCGCACTCAAAAACATTATAAAAAGGAAGGAAGCGAAAAGTGGCACAATTTATAATAGTTAATTTTTTCTGGGTAGCACTGCTCCCGCTCATACCGCTCGGCATCTACATCCGCCGACTCGTCTGGAAGAGAAGGCACACTGCCTACCTTAAAAGACACGGCTACATTAAGAACAAATAAAAGGAGATAAACATGAACAACATCACCATCGAACTCAGCGCGGAAGATCGCGCACTACTCAACCGCATCGCGGACAACCTCGAAGCATTCAAAACATCAGGCGGCGCCTTTATATCAGTAGACACCGCAACTCCAAAGACCGAGCCTGCACCGGCGCCTCAGAAGCCTGAAAAGGTAACGGAGCCGACAAGCGCTCAACCCGTTGAGGAAGAGAAGGAGGAAGAGAAAGAAGATGAAGAAAATATTCCGATATTGAATATTGAATCCACCCCATTAGAAGAA
>CALCHR010000194.1 GCA_937901185.1 uncultured Bacteroidales bacterium | reverse complement strand
CTCGCGACCCCAACCTTGGCAAGGTTGTGCTCTACCAACTGAGCTATTTCCGCTTGGTATAGCATTTTCTCTCAAATGCGGTGCAAAGATACGTGTTTTTTTAACAACCACCAAATATTATTTGAAAAAATCGCAAAAATATTTTCAATAAGTCTGTTTGGGCTGTCTGATGATAGATTTTTACTAGTTTTTCTTAGGCGTTTACTAGGAAAAACTAGTAGTTACCGAATTTTTCTTAGTAGTTACCTAGTTTTTCCTAGTAGTTACCGAAGAAATGACAAAAAATAGCTACTGAAAATCAGTAGCTTATGGAGATAGAAAATGAGGCATTTCCCTATTGGGTAGCTTAGCTGCTTATGACCTTAAACTTTGCAAATTTCAGGAGGAGATTCTTTTCTCCGATGTGCTTAAACTGCACGCGGGCTTTTATGCTTTCGCCTACGCCTTCTATGTTGATTACTGTTCCGATACCAAATCTCTCATGCTCAATGATATTTCCTACTTTCAGAGTGGTATCGGAAGGTGATTTCTGCAAGGGATTTGCGGTTGCGCTGGCTACCGGTCGCAGGTGCGGAGCTGGATTGGATGGCTTGCGCTGGAACAGGGTAAACGAGTTTGTAATGCGCGGCTCGGGTTGTGTCTGACGTGCTGTGGAATATCCCCAGATGTCTTCGTTGGATTCTTGGATGTACTTTGTTCCAATCTCCTTTATGAATGGGCTGGGTACGCAAAATTCTATGTTTCCAAACTTCAGACGTCTCTGAGCATAACTTAAATAGCAAAGTTTTTTAGCACGGGTCAGTGCTACATAAAACAAGCGGCGCTCTTCTTCCATTTCCTTGGGATTGTGGCTTGCGTTTTCATTGGGGAATAGTTTGTCTTCCATTCCACAAATAAATACGGTGCCAAACTCAAGGCCTTTTGCTGCATGGACGGTCATGAGGGTCACTTTGGGAGTTTCGTCGTCTGTTTTATCTGAGTCTGTAAGTAATGATACATGGCTCAAGAAATCGGCTAACTCTATTTTTCTATTGCCGGTTTCTTCTAATATATCGTCTTCATATTCTTTGATAGCTCCTATCAGCTCTTCTACATTCTCTCGGCGACTGATTTCTTCAGGATTGTTTCCGCTAGCAAATTCTGTAGCCATTCCGCTTTCTTTCAAAACTCGTACTGTCAGCTCGTAGGCTCCGGTATCTTTGCTTGCCTCTTGAAAGTTTCTTATCAGTTGGTAGAAATTGTAGAGTTTGGTGGCTGTAGCTTTACTGATGTCTATATGATAGGTGCCGGGCGATTGAATTACCTCCCAAAGGGACATGGAGTATTGGCCGGCTGCTAGTTGTATTTTTTTTAGAGTGGTATCGCCAATGCCTCTAGCGGGATAGTTGATAATTCTTTTGAAGGCTTCTTCGTCGTTGGGGTTACAGATCAGGCGAAGATAGGCTATGATATCTTTGATTTCTTTTCTTTGGTAGAAGGAAAGTCCGCCATATATCCGATAGGGGATCCGGGCATTTCTAAAGGCTTCTTCAAAAGGACGGCTTTGAGCATTGGTGCGATACAGAAGAGCTATATCATCGTAGCTTATATCCAGTCTCCTTTTCAGTTTGCTGATTTCTGTGGCTATCCTGATACATTCTTCTTTGTCGCTGCAGCATTCCATTAGATGTATCTGCTCTCCTTGCTCATTGTTGCTGTAAACATTTTTTGTAATTTGTCTGACATTGTGACTGATGAGCGTATTGGCGGCTTCAACAATTGTTCGGGTAGAACGATAGTTGCATTCCAACTTTACGCATCGAGCATGGGGGTATTGAGAGGTAAACTGTAAAATGTTGTTGATGTCGGCTCCTCGGAAAGCATAGATGCTTTGTGCATCATCGCCCACAACGCATATATGTTTATTCTCTATTGTCAGAAGAGATAGGATTTGTTGCTGAGCAAAGTTGGTATCTTGATACTCGTCTACAAGGATATATTTGAAATGTTCAGCGTATTTTTTTCTGATATTTTCTTGGTTCTTAAAAAGCAGATAGGTGTTGAGGAGCAGGTCGTCAAAGTCCATGGCATTGGCCTGTTGGCATCGTTTGACGTATAGCTTATAGATATCTCTTAGAAGTGGTACCTGCTCGCTTTGGTCTCTGCGGTAAATACTGGAGTCGCTTCCGTATGTCTGAGGCAGAATCAATCGGTTCTTGGCTTCTGAAATTCTATAAGCCACTAGTGATGGTTTGTATTTTTTGTCATCAAGATTTAATTCTTTGATGATGGTCTTTATAAGACTTTTGGAGTCGGATGCGTCGTAAATGGTATAGTCGGAAGTATATCCGATTGCTGTACTCTCCCTGCGCAGAATCTTGGAAAATATGGAGTGGAAAGTTCCTGACCATATCTGAAAAACATGGTTTCCCTCTACGAGCTTTGCAATACGTTGGTTCATTTCTCGCGCAGCCTTGTTGGTAAAGGTCAGGGAGAGAATGCTGCTTGGATGATACCCGTTTTGTAGCAGATAGGCAATTTTATAAGTCAGCACTCGGGTTTTTCCGGAACCGGCTCCGGCAATAACGAGTAGAGGACCACCACAATAGGTAACGGCTTGCAGTTGGCTTTCATTAAGTTCTTTAGAAAGGTCGGGTAGGCTCATGATGCCGGCTGTTAGAGTTTAGTGTTTCTGTTGGTTATCCTTGTCATACTGTAGTTTGCGGAGATAGAATTTAACCTTTTGGCATAGCTCTTCATATTGGTTCTGCAACTGGAGGCTATCTCCTTTTTCTATGGTGATCAGGCTGTCTACAGTTTTTAATTGTTGTTGGGATTCTAAAAGTTCAATAGAGTCGGAGAGGAGAATAGCCTCTTCTCTGGCATTGAGAGCTAATGGAAAGTTCTCTCTTAAATCTTTGATGGCTTTTCTCGCTCCGTTGTAGTTGCCCTCCAGTAATGCTTGTCTGGCATCCAAAAGCATTTGTTGCCCATTTTTCTCCATCATGCTTCTTTTTTCTGAAGGCTCGGCCGAACTTTTCCCTCTGTGGCTATTGCAAGCTATTCCCATAAAGGAAAAAAACAATATATATATAATAATATATGTGTGTTTCATATTCTTTTTTTTGTTTGATTTCAGAATCTTTTAAATAGATAAAGCTCCTTCTAGTTATTCATTAAGACAAATATGCCATTATTTTGAAGCATATTCCAATTCTTTTTGGGATGTGTAGTGATAAAATTTTCGTGTTGATGGTGTACACGTCTTTTTAAGAAAGACTCCACTGATTGTGCAAATTTAATCATAATATGAAGAAAATAAGATGTTCGAAGTAAAGTTCTTCTCAGAAATAGAACTTTTAGTGTAGAACATGCGTGAGGACTAGGTTATACACATACAAAAAATGTGTGATCTTTCTCGCATATCTCAAAGGGTTATCCTAAATGTAACAAAAAAGCAGAAATCCGCGGATTTCTGCTTTTTTATAGATAGTGGTAATAGCAATGTTATGCCTTTTCTACCTCTGAGCTGGCAATCATCAACAAGTGGTCGCCAGGTTGGAGTATGATTCCTCCATACGGTATGATATATTTATCATTGCGTTTGATGAATACCACTAAAACTCCATGGGGAAGTTGTAAATCTTTTAGCGTATTTCCTTTTTGGTTTATCATTTCCTGGGTAATGGTCGTTTCTGTCTGCTGGCCGGCTTCTTCCGGGAAGTCTACGTCAAACTGGTTCTTTTCTGCCGTAGGAAGCAGCAGTTTGAATTTCTTGGCTGCTGCCACTATCGTACTTCCTTGTATCACTAAAGAGAGTAGGGTGATGAAAAATACAATATTGAAAATAGCATTGCTACCCGGCACGTGCTGTACTACGGGGTAGGTGGCAAAGATGATGGGAACAGCACCACGAAGACCTACCCATGAAATAAAGAGTTTGGAGCGTACGGAAATCTCCTTAAAAGGTAATAGAGAGATGAAGATGCTCAAAGGACGGGCGGCAAGCATCATAAATAATCCGATGAGTAATGCGGCAAGTGTAGTTTTCCACATTTCGCTCGGATTTACCAATAGTCCCAATACCAAAAACATACCGATTTGTACAATCCAGGTCATACCATCGAAGAAAGACAATACTTGCTTTCGTCCTTTAATATTGTTGTTTCCAACTACAATTCCGGCGATGTATACGGCCAAATATCCGTTACCTCCGAGCATGTCTGTCATAGCGAATGAGAAGAATACGATACTCATAAGCATGATGGAGTAGAGCGGTATGTTGTTTATCTCAATCTTCTTCATAAACCATACCGTAGCATAACCTACACCTAAACCCAGCATTGTGCCGATGGCAAACTGTTGCATCAGAATCTTTAAGGAATTGACTACAAGTTCGGATGTTTGCACCTGCTCCGCGCCGGAAGCGTCAATGGCTAACGTTAGCTGAATCAGTACAATGGTGAGAATATAGGCCATGGGGTCATTACTTCCGCTTTCCAGTTCAAGCATGGGTTGCATGTTGTTCTTTAGGTTGATGCCTTTTCCTCTTAGTAGGTTGAAGACAGATGCAGAGTCTGTAGAAGACATGGTGGCGGCCAGCAAGAAACAAGCAACCAAAGGAAGTTCAAATGAGAGCCATTCCCAATAGGAGAGAGAATATATAAAAGCACCGGTGATGACCGTTGTGAGCAGAACTCCTATGGTGGCTAAAGTCAGTCCCGGTCCCATGACGGGTCTGATTTCACTAAGTTTTGTTTCTATACCACCGGTAAAGAGGATTACACAAAGCGCCACCATACCGATGAATTGTGCTTGTCCCACATTGTCAAATTCAATGCCAAGACCGTCACTCCCAAATAGCATACCGGCTACCAGGAATAACAACAAGGCAGGAAGGCCGAAACGACCTCCTGCTTTGGTGATGAGTATACTGCAAAAAATCAGAATGGAGCCTACAAAGAGGACGTTTTCTGAGGTGAAGTAAGTCATTGAATATATTTTTATTGTTTAACAGACATCGACGCTTTGGTCAAGTAGCCAATCAATACCAAGTACATGCCAAGTGAGAGCCATTCGGCACCTGTGGTCTCTCCCCATCCGGGAATAGTTAGGTTGATTTTGAAGAATTGTAAGCAGGCACTTACTACTCCCATCAACGCTCCTCCGGCGATGAAGCCAGAGGCGAGCAAGGTACCCTTCTCGTTGCGCAAGCGGTTCACTTCTGCATCCTTGCTACGGCTATTCACATACCAGTTTACGGCACCGCCCACGATGAGCGGCAAGTTGAGTTGCAAGGGGATGAACATACCGAGGGCAAAGGCGAGCGCAGAGATGCCGCAAGCGTTCAGTACGATGGCGAGCACTGCACCAATGCCGTAAAGCAACCAGGGTGCGCCTTGGCCTGACATCAACGGTTCAATGACGGCCGCCATAGCACGAGCTTGGGGTGCTGCCATCACGTCGGAGTTGTCGGGTGTAAAGCCGTAAGCCTTGTTCAGCATCATGATGACGCCGCCCACGGTGGCTGCGCTGACAAGGATGCCGAGGAATTTATAAGTCTCTTGATATTTGGGAGTTGAGCCAAGCCAGTAGCCGATTTTCAAGTCGGTGATAAAAGCTCCGGCGCTAGAAAGAGCCGTACATACAACGCCGCCCATAATAAGGGCTGCCACCATTCCGCCAGTACCTTTAAGGCCCACCAGCACCATGATGATAGACGACAAGATAAGGGTCATCAGGGTCATTCCACTCACGGGGTTAGAACCTACAATCGCAATCGCATTGGCGGCTACGGTGGTAAAGAGGAAAGAGATAATGGCCACGATGAGGATGCCCACAACGGTGAACAAGAGGTTGCCGCCCATCACGCCGAAGTAGAAGAAAAGCGTAGTGATAACGATGGTCAGCAGTGCACCGATGGCAATAATCTTCATAGAAAGGTCTTTCTGCGTGCGAACGGTTTGTTCCTCGGCAGCAGCACTTTTGAAAATCTTACCTACAAGCCCGAAAGCGCTTTTGATAACGCCCCAGCTCTTAATCACACCGATGATACCGGCCATGGCGATACCTCCGATACCAATGCTCTTGGCATAGCCGAAGATTTGTTCGGGCGAAGCTGCAGCAGCTGTCACTCCTCCTGTTACTTCAACTTCAGGGAAGAGCAGGGCGATGCCGGGAACGATGAGCCACCACACGGCTACAGAGCCTGCACAAATGATGGCGGCATACTTCAAGCCTACGATGTAACCCATACCGAGCAATGCAGCGCTGGTATTGATGCTGAACATCAGTTTTGTCTTCTCTGCAAAGGTACAACCCATCTCTGTTACTCGGCTGGTGAAGTTTTCGCTCCAAGCGCCGTAAGAAGCCACGGCAAAGTCGTAGAGTCCACCGATGAGTCCGGCCACCAAGAGGGGCTTGGTCTGGCTACCGCTCTTCTCTCCGGAGAGCAACACCTGCGTAGAGGCTGTAGCTTCGGGGAAGGGATATTTGCCGTGCATGTCCTTCACAAAATACTTGCGGAAGGGGATGAGGAAGAGAATGCCGAGCACACCGCCGAGCAACGAGGCCATAAACACCTGGAAGAAGTCAACGGTAATTTCTGGGTACTTAGATTGCAGGATGTAGAGCGCGGGCAGGGTGAAGATGGCACCGGCCACAATCATACCTGAACAGGCACCGATGCTCTGGATGATGACGTTCTCGCCCAAGGGGTCCTTGCGATGTATACCTCCGGAAAGGCCTACTGCAATAATGGTAATGGGTATGGCGGCCTCGAACACTTGGCCCACTTTTAGACCCAAAAAAGCCGTGGCGGCCGAGAATATAACTGCCATCAGGATCCCCCAGAAGATGCTCCACGGGGTTACTTCTCTGTACGTGCGCTCCGGTTTCATCAGCGGAGTGTACTCTTCGCCCTCGCGCAGTTCGCGGAAAGCGTTGTCGGGAAGATTGGTTTCTTTCATTGGTTGTATAGTATTTAATTAGTAATTTATTCGCATTTATCTATTGCTCGAATGACGCGGCAGGGGTTTCCTACGGCTACGCTATTGTCGGGGATGTCTTTGGTGACAATACTTCCAGAGCCGATAACCACGTTGTTGCCAATGCTAACGCCCGGCATAATTTGTGCGCCGGCACCTATCCACACGTCGTTGCCCACGGTGATGGGGTAGGCGTATTCGATTCCGGCATTGCGTTGTTGAGCATCGATGGGGTGGCCGGCGGTATAGAAACCGCAATTGGGTGCGATAAACACGTTGTTGCCAAAGGTTACCTTCGCTCCGTCAAGGATAACCATGTTGTGGTTGGCAAAAAAGTTGTCGCCCACTTCTATGTTATATCCATAGTCGCACCAGAATGGGGCCAGAATGCAACAACCCTTTCCTTTCTTTCCAAGTAGTTTGCCCAGCAACTCCTGTTGTTCTTCTTCATCCGAAGGGCGCAGTGCATTGTAGTCGTAACAAAGCTCCTTGGCCAGGCGTCGCTCCTCAATGAGTTCTGCATCATAGTTGGCATTATAGAGCATCTGTTGGAGCATTTTCTCTTTCTCGGTCATCTTAGCTCTGTGATTTTGTGTGGTATAGTTATATTATAGGAGGCTGTAAGCAGACGTTTGATGTGTATTTTCTGATATGCCCACCTTTTCTGAAAAGCCATAGGTACGTGTCGAGAGTTTTTTCAAGGCTTGACACTCCAGTGTCATGCGCATGAAACACAAATTTCAAGCGCATGAAATTTTTTTCTCAAGTGCATGATACAAAAGTGTCAACGCGATTGACATTTGCAGAAACGCAGAGAACTTATTCTCTGTCCCACAAATAGTCGGTTTCGTAGCTATCAAAGACGATGGGAGCAGGTGCGCCGGCTTTGATAAGCACTTGGGCAATCACTTCCTGCTGAGAGGGAGTGATGGGCATTGTTCCCTTGCGCATGCGGTAGTAGTAGGAGCGGTTGAACTTCTTGATGAGTTCTTGGGCTACAGTTTCCACTTTGGCCGACGGCACTGTGCCGAGTGCGTTGAGAAAACCGCGCGCCATTTCTACCTGAACAGTTTCTTCATAACATGGGCAGTGTTCGCCCTCTTGGCCTTCTACGTGGAGCGGGTTGACGCAGATGATTTGCTGCTTCTCTTTCTCCACATATTGGCAAGCCAGTTTGTGTAGGCAGGTGGCTTCTTTCGCGCATCCCTGTTGGAAGCAGAACGCGAAATGTGCCGGTACTTTTTTATTCTTATACATATTGTAATTCTGTGATTTATGCTTGTTAAATTAAATCTTTAGTCTATACGGTCGCGGTAGTCCTCATAGCGATATTCGCGAAGCAACTGAAGGCTTCCATCGGTATGCTGCATCACCAAGGAAGGATGGTGGATGCCGTTGAACATATTGGTCTTCACGGTGGTGTAGTGTATCATGTCTTCAAACACCACCACGTCGCCCACCATGAGCGGAGCGGGGAAGCGCCAATAGCCCATGAAGTCGCCAGAGAGGCAGGAGTTGCCGCCCAAGCGATAAACGCAGGCTTCCGTTTCGTGTCCGTGAGCGTCCTCGTCGGCCAAGGTCTCGGCACCACGCACGGCGGGATGATAAGGCATTTCCAAGCAATCGGGCATGTGGCAGGTGAACGACACGTTGAGAATGGCCGTTTTGATGCCATGGTTCTCCACCACGTCCACCACCTGTGCCACCAACGGGCCGGTTTGCCAAGCGAAAGCCGAACCGGGCTCTAGAATAATCTGCAAGCCGGGATGCTTGGCGCGGAAGGCTTTGAGCAGAGCGATGAGGTGGGGCACATCGTAGTCCTTGCGTGTAACGAGGTGGCCGCCGCCCAGATTGAGCCACTTGATGCTATCCAGCCATTTACCAAACTTCTCCTCAATGTGTTGCAATGTGTGCTCCAATGCGTAACTGCTACTTTCGCAATGGCAATGGCAATGGAATCCCTCGATGTTTTCGGGCAAAATTGCCGGCAGGTCTTTAGCCAAAACTCCGAAGCGCGAGCCGGGAGCGCAGGGGTTGTAGAGCTCGGTTTCAATCTCGCTATACTCGGGGTTGATGCGTAGTCCGCACGATACACCTTGGGCTTTTGAGGCGAAGCGCTCGTATTGCGAAAGCGAGTTGAAGGAGATGTGGCTGGAGCAACGCACTATCTCGTCGAAGGTTCCTTCTTCGTAAGCCGGACTATAGGTGTGGGCTTTCGAGCCAAACTCTTCCAAGGCCAAGCGAGCCTCGTAAACACTTGAAGCTGTGGTGTGCGTGATATACTCGCGGAAGATGGGAAATGTTTTCCAAAGGGCAAAAGCCTTAAAAGCAAGGATAAATTCCACGCCGGCCTCTTCGGCAATGCTGCGAATGAGCGATAGGTTGCGGCGTAGCTTTTCTTCTTCTATGAGATAATAGGGTGTGTTCATTGCTCTTCGTTTTTCACTTTAAGCTATATTGCTTAAGTGGTTATTGTTTAGCTTGTTGTGTAAATAAAAAAGGCGGCGATGGTACCGTCTTTGTTCTCTTCGTATGTGGGTTTAGGCTAATAATAAAAGTTGGCACACGGAGATAGAACCCTCGTGTGCCAACCATTTTGTTTATTACATGATGCCACGCTTGCGGAGCTCAAGCTGCCAGTTCCAAGCTGTGGAGAGTGATTCTTCGAGGGTGTGTACCGCCTTCCAGCCAAGTTTCTGGTTCGCTTTGTCTACATTGCCCCAAACTTTCTCAATGTCGCCGGAACGACGGGCTACCACCTTGTAGTTGAGCTTCACACCGGTGCACTTCTCGAAGGTGTTGATAAGCTCGAATACGCTGACACCCTTACCGGTACCTACGTTGTAGATTTCTACGGGGTCTTCGTTCTTACCTTCAAGGATGCGAGCCATAGCAGCTACGTGGGCCTTAGCCAAGTCGATGACGTAGATGAAGTCGCGGATGCAAGAGCCGTCGGGGGTGTCGTAGTCGTCA
>CALCHR010000193.1 GCA_937901185.1 uncultured Bacteroidales bacterium | reverse complement strand
CTGTAAAGATGCATTGCCGGAGGGGGAAACAGTAATTGTTGATCCACGCTTTAAATATGTAACAAGAGGTCTAGCTGAGTATTGGGAACAGCTTGCAGGTAGATGGGCAGTTCCTGGTTTTGATGGAGATAATCCAGCACTCTCTATGCAAAACGGAACTACTTATGGACAAAAAATTGACAAGATTTTTGAACAATTAAATGCGACCGCAGTATCAGATGAAGAATTACTTTTATATTTCCCTATACCTGATAACTCAGTAGAAGATGACCTTTTAAAGCCTGATGATACGACCACATCTGAGCCAGAAAAGCCAGACTTAGAAGAAACGATTCCTAATACTCCTGATATCGATGAGCCGATAGAAGACGACGTGGAGCCTGATGTTGAGTCTATTGTTAACATCATAATTAAGGTGCTCAAGCGCCTTGCTGAAATTTTTATTAATTGTTTTAAAAAGTAAGGAGATTAACTTATGAATTGGTTAGATTTTGCAAATCAAGCGGTACAAGCATTGTTACCTATTGCAGCGCTAGCTCTCGCTACTACTCTTACTTATTATGTTGGCAAGCTTGTTAAAGCTGGTCAGGATAAAAGTAATAATGAGCAAGTTGATAAGTACTTGAGTATGCTGGATACTACTATTACTAATGCAGTTTTAGCTACTACTCAAACTTATGTTGATGCCTTAAAAGGCAAAAATGCTTTTGACAAAGAGGCACAGCAAAAAGCCTTTGAGATGACTTATGATGCTGTTATGGCAGTCTTAACTGATGAAGCTAAAAAGTATATTGAATCTGTTGTAGGTGACTTGCAGGTATACGTTACCAACCAGATTGAAGCAACAGTTAAGCTTACAAAGTTTCAATAATTAACGGTGGAAGCACTTGCACAGTTAAGTGCAAGTGCTTCCACTTTTTAAAATGAGGTTATACCATGATTCAATTTAAACGAGGAAAAACTTCAGAGTGGCTTAGTAAAAGCACTAGTATGGAGCCTCTTGCTCCAGGGCAACCTGGCTATGACACTGACCGAAAAAAGCTTAAAGTAGGTGACGGTGAGCATTCTTGGCCAGAGTTACCCTATGCCGGAGGTCTTTCTTCTGAAGAAATTTTAGACTCAGAGGAAAATGCTAAAGAGAGATTTAATGCTGTTGATAAACTATTACAAAGCCTTGGTAATTTAGTTGGTTTAGATTTAAGTAGAGACAAGCAAGCAATCATAACTTATGGAACAGAGCGACCAGATGAAAATACCGTTGGTAAGGTATATCTACAGGAGTACGACACTGAACCAGAAACCGATTATGTTATAGAGCATGGTAAAAATGGTATTTGGCAATATAGAAAATGGAAATCTGGTAGAGCTGAATGTTATGGCAGTTACACTTTTGAAACTTCAATATGTGAAGAGCTTTCTGGCGTTGCTTTATACACTAATAACACAAAGCTAGAACAGTTTAGCTTTCCGGTTAGCTTCATAGAGGCACCGGTTGAAACTGTAACTGTAGCCGGTGATACTGAATTAGTATGGATAGCTACCTCCGCTCAAGGAAATAGTACTCAAACTGCTAAGTATAGACTGGTTAGCTATACAAAACGTGCACAACAAGCTAATTATAAAATTTCTTTTACGGTTGTCGGCCTATGGAAATAACATTATGGAGTGACTTATATGGCTTATAATATACCAGACTGCAGCAGCTCTTTAGCTACTTATTATGTTCCTGCTTATAATGCTACTGATGGCAGCTCTAACGTTTACGAACGTACAGTAGACGACTGGGATGGTACAATTGATACAATTACTATACACTGCTATGTCGGTCAGGTTACAGCTAAGCAAGGTGTTGATGGGTTTAGCCATCGCAATGACGAGGCTTCATGCAATTATGTTGTCGGTTGTGATGGGTTAATAGGGCTAAGTGTTCCAGAGTCAAAGCGCTCTGCGTGTACGTCGAGTCGCGCTAATGATAAACGAGCAGTAACTATTGAGGTAGCATCTGACTCTAGAGAACCTTATGCTGTCAATGATAAAGCTTATAGTGCACTAATAGAACTTATAGCAGATGTATGTAGACGTAATAATATAAAAAAATTAGTATGGTCTGAAAATAAGGCAGACCGTATGGAACATCGTAATGGCTGTAACATGACCGTTCACCGCGATTATGCAAATAAAACATGTCCAGGTACTTATCTATACGAGCGACATGGTCTTATAGCGGCTGCGGTTAATGCTAGAATAGCTCCGGCTTTTGAAAATTTTCGTTTTACAGATGTAACTGCAGGAAGTATATGTGCAGCGTTTACGGCTTGTGAATTTTTTAGTGATTATTCTTGGACTGCTCAAGCAACTACACTAGAAGGTGGCGTTGTAACTAAGCCTTTTAATGTAAGTTCAGAGAATGCGTCTTTTTCTCTTCAAGGTTTGCAGCCTGATACTTTTTATGATATAAGTATCTTAACCAAAGATAGATATAATTCTACTACCACGCTTAAAGCAGGACGTATTATGACTAATAAGGACTACCCAAATGACATTTTATACATACGTAGTCAATTAAATCAACTAACTTCAAACAAACTATCTTTATCTATTAATATTGAACCACCGAATAGCTTTTTAAATAGCTCACAAGGAGTTTGCGGATATCGAACTGTCTTCTATGTCGATGGCAAAGAAGCATATAGCTCAGATAGTTTGATAGCAATAAGTCAAAAACAGCGAGAGTTTATTCTTACTACAACAGATTTAGGTTATCTTATTGAACACCTTAATATAGTGATTCCCTTTGAAAGCACTTTACAAATTGGTATTCAAACATGGGTGCAAATATCTGACAGTAAGCTTTTTAGTAAAAAAGGTCCTGTATGCACAGATACCATATACGCACGGCATACAGCTAATAAAATTGATAAATTATTTTTAAATATTGGTAATAAAATCACTAGGGCAATTCTTCACTGCCCAAACTTGAAGGAGTGATAGCTTGACAAGAGTCTGGATAGGCGATGCTAGGGTTGAACAGTTAAAATATTGGCACGACCTTGCTGAAAAGGAAAAGGAAGAGCAAGAATCTAACCAAGAAGAGGAAAAAAATAACACAAAAGACTTAGCTATCGAATTCATCACAAATGATATTGGAGCTATTGATTGGTTTAATGATGTTGCTACTCCTCAATTATTATACTTTAGCGGAGCTAATAATGAAATAATTATAATGAATGGTTTCTTTGACTGTTTGCATAGCTGTAGACTTGCAGCATTAAAAGGCTATGATGCAGATAACTTAACAAAAGACTATGCGAAGCAATACTGTGATGCAGTTGAGACACTGGTTGATAAATTTAACGATGTAAAATTTTATTTTTGTTCTGTCTTACCTGTTGATGATGTATTTTCAGATGCTAGCAGTGAAAAAGGATTTTTTTCAGCAGAAGAAATAAACTCACAGATTAGTTTATTTAATACGTATATACAAGAACACTGTAAGGCTGCTTATATAGACACTAATGAATATGTGCAGGAAACAGGCTTAAGTACTATAGATGGTTTTTTATTAACTAAAAGTACTAGCGATATTGTATCAAACTATGTAAAAAGTAAGCTTATTGGTTTTTCCGGTACTGCTATTGGAAATTTTGTACCAAGAACGACGGCACCAGACCTAACAACAGCAAGCGAAGAGGCCAAATATTGGATTAGCAATCAAGGCAATTATGGTGGTTTTAATAGGTGTCTAATTATATCCTCTTCTACTGGTGCAGTACTACCAAACTGTGTCGGTTATGCCTGGGGCAGATTTATGGAAATTCTGGGCACCGCACCAGCGTTACCTAATGATAATCCTGTTCCTAACCTAAGTACAAGCAATGCAGAAGACTGGTACGGTAATACCAAAGATGGATATGAGCGTGGTACTGAGCCAAGACTCGGTGCCGTCATATGCTGGCGAAAAGGTAGCTTAGGTGATGACCCAAATGTTCCTGGAAGCGACGCAGGTCACGTTGCTATAGTTGAACAAATTACGTATAATGACGACGGAACAGTTGCAGAAATTCTAACCTCAGAAAGTGGCTATTTAACTGCAAAACCTGAGTATAACCCAAATAATTCAAATCATTTCTGGACTACACCACGTAAAAATGATGGCAACTGGGACCAGCCTTCGCCTTATGTTTTTCAGGGGTTTATATACTGCCCTTCCGTGACCGGTGCAGTTGTAAATGACTATGTATCAAAAGCGGACGTCACCGCTGAAAATAAATTTTTAACTGAATCGGAAATGCAAAAAAATGCTAGATATATATGGCAGTACTTGGGTAGTAGAGGTTGGACATTAAATGCTGTTGCAGGTATGCTTGGCAACATGGAATCAGAGAGTACGATCAGTCCAAATAGATATGAGCTGATTAATGGAGCATCTCTTGGTCGTACCCCTACGCGAGCAGAAGTAGAGGCTTATTTTGAAAAATATAAAAGTCTAAACTCATACTATAAGACTTATGATTCTGAAGGAAGTCGCGGACGATATCCAGGCTGTGGTTTAACCGGCTGGACTTTTTCTGACTCTGGTTCTGCCGAAGACCGTATTCACTGGGACCACAATAAGTTAATCAAATGGTGTGATGACAAGAAAATAGACTTTAGAGACATAGATAGTAATCTAGAACGCATTATCTGGGAAAAAGAAAATGAAAAACAGTGGATTACCTACGGTTCTAACTATAAAATATCTTTTAAAGACTTTAGTGTCAGCACAAAACCGGCTCGATGGCTAGCTGAGGCTTTCCTGGATAACTATGAAAACCCCGCTAATCCGAATTTTCAGCTACGCGGTGATAGAGGTGAAAAATGGTTTAATTATCTTCTGCAGTACTCACCAGGTTGGGGAGATATTTTTGAAGTTATTAATTTTAAATTAGACTCTGTAGATACCACAACTGCACAACTTTCATTTCTAGTAAACTTAGGAGAAACTGGTAAGTACAAGCTCACTGATGCAGATAATAACGTAATAGTAGAAAAAGAGCTTGATGTAAAGCCTGTTGTACCCGAGACTTCGGAAGAAGAATCCAAAGAAAAGCCTCAACTTCGTAATGCTAAGCTTATGCTTATCAATTTAAAGGATTTGATACCTAATAGTACATATAACCTGGCGATTGAGATAAAGGGTAAAAACGCAGATGAGGATAAAGATATTTTTGAAGAGTCTATTACATTTACTACCGAACAAGATTATCCACAAATAGTATCTAATCTAGAGCTGATCAATAGCGATAAGTATATGTTAGACTTTCCTGATAGCAGCTATTCATTAAAAATTGGACAACCTGCTGAGTGGGGTTATTGGCGAAATTCTAGTGTTAATCCAAATAACAATAACTTTGGATATATTGTTCAGGCGATAGTAAATGGGGTCTGTATTAAAACATTAGAAGTGCCTGTATTTGAACAAGAGCAGTTCATTCCAGATACTTGTCTATACTTCTCAGACTACACACTTGGTTTAGGGGATTCAATTCAATTTGGTATTACACCTTTTGTGACAGACTTACATGGTGAAAAAGTCTATAATGAGTTAAATACCTTAATGTCTAAATCAGTTTGTTTTCTAAATCAACCATATAAAGTCTTTCTAACCAAAACTTAATTATAATAGATAAGCTAAATTATATATAGATTAAAAGGAGTTGTATCTTTATGGAAAACAAATCAAAAAGAAAAGTTTCTAATATTATGCTAGTGATTATAATTACATTAATAGTTCTTTACACTAGTGGCGCTTTTATACTTGAAGCTTTGTTTGCTCGTGAAATCAGTCCAACTCTAACGGGTGCTTTTTTCACTTTTTGCAGTGTTGAGCTTGTCAATCTAGCAGCTATCAAAACCTCTAAAGTTAAACACGGTAAAGATGAAGAGGTCTCTGTTTAAATAAACAAGTAAAATAGGAGAGCTTTTTATGGCAGATTTAGATAACAAAATAGCGTTGAATGATGTGCTTTATAACATAACAGCTGTAACAGCTGAAACTGCTAATAAAACGAAAGGAACTTTAACGCTTAAAAAGTATTCAGCTGATGTAGGCGCTTCATCAACGGTTCATAGTCATAATGGCAGCGCCAGTAACAATGTCTTTATTGTACCTGCCGATGGTGGTTCTTTTAAGGGTCCTGTGGCACTAAGGGTAACCAATAATTTAAGTAAGAGCAAAGAAAATAAGAAACTTATACTTAATAGAGAAGACATAGAGTCTCTTTTGACAGAAGTAAAAGGATTGCCAGCTTTTGCGTGGGATGGGTCTAACCTAGTTACATTACCCACAAATGATGAAACTGTTCCTAATATTTGTGTTATTACTGGTACTTCTGCAGATTTAGCTGCTTTGCGATTATCTTCTAGCGAAGAACCAAAGAATTATCTGTATTTCTGCACAGATGGCTATGGTGAGATTTATTTAAAGCTAGAAACTGACGGATTGTGTCGGAAACTTTGCAATCGAGCTTCACTAGCTCGCACATTGTATGATCCGTATAATACAGAGAATAACCTCACCGTAGAGGATATTAATGCGAGATTTAATACCGTTACAACATCGTGTAATGACGCGATTAGTACGTTAGGGACTGACCTAACAGACATTTTTAACACGCGCCTTAAGCAACTAGAAACACCGCTTTTGGATCAAGAAGAGGTAAAAGGTTTAATAACGCGTTTTACTGATATAGAAAACGGCAATTCTGTCGTACCAAAGGCAGACTCAGCTACAAGAGCACAAGTAGCGACAAAAGATAGTGCAAACCATGTTATATCAGATTATTATCAGAAACGAATATCTGTAATACATGCTGATGAAGACTTGCCTACGGGTTCAGATGGCGATATACTGATTATTATTCCATAAAATAGAAAGCAGCTTAATTCTTTTATTAAGCTGCTTTCTGATCTTTTAAATGCTAAATTATTATAGGTTATATTATAGGGAGTTGTTACAAATGTCTACACAGATAATAAAGCTTAATAAGGGAGACTCTTATGAATTTCCTTTTGTATTTAAAGATAAAAATGGAGCTCTGCAGTTCTTAAAAACAGATGAAGTAATTTATTTTGCTATAGTTTTACCAAATCAAGCTTTTGAAGATGCTGTTATAGTAAAAGGTTATACTGCAGAAGACCAGAATGCTGAGAACGCTGAATTATTAATAAAAATTACTCCAAATGATACTAGACAACTTTCACCTGGAAGCTATTACTATACTTTAAAGTATCAACGAGGCGGTACTTTAGATGTAATAAATGATTTGGATAATGCTGTTGAAGTTAGAACTTTGATAGACAGAACAAAATTTATCATTTATAATTAAAATTTTAAAATTTTATACTGTATATAATATATATATTAAATATAAATAAATATATAATTATATATATTAAAATTCAAATATAAAATAAAATATATAATTATATAGTAAAATTTGTAATTTAATATTGTATAATAATTTGTAATTAATTTTGAGCCAATACTTATTTCTTGAAGAATCAACTACATCAACTACTTCAACAGTATAAGAATCATTTAATTAGTATTTTAGATAACATGAAAAGTTATAATATGAATACTGCAGTATTCCAAGTAAGACCTTGTAATGATGCTTATTATCCATCAAAAATTAATCCATGGTCAAGATTTATAACTGGTGTTGAAGGAAAAGATCCTGGATTTGACGTATTAGAATTCTTCATAGCTGAAGCTAAAAAGCGTGATATTAAAGTTCATGCTTGGATGAATCCTTATCGTGTTGGAACAGTAGATATTAGAACTCTTAATATGACAAAAGATGAATGGTTAGATACATTATCGGAAAATAACTGGGCAAGATTAAATAAAGAACATACTGTTTTAGATGGTGTTTCAAAAGTCATTTTAGCTCCTGCTCATCCTGAGGTTATTGAATTTGTAACAGAATCAATTATGGAAGTGGCAAGAAATTATGATGTTGAAGGTGTTCATATTGATGATTACTTCTACCCTTATGCAAAGATTCCATTTGAACTAGAAGAAGCAGATTACCTAAAATATCGTGAATCTGAAGAACAATCATTCGATGATTTTAGAAGAATGAATGTTGATAAAATGATTAAAAGTATTAGTGATGCATTAAAAGAAATGCTTGCTAAAACTGGTAAAAAAGTAGAATTTGGTATTAGTCCATTTGCTGTTTATAGAACTCATAACAGTATTAAAGAAGATGGTTGGGAAAAAGGATCATATAACGCTTCTAGTGCTTTACAATGTTATAGTGAACTTTACTCAGATGTTTATAAATGGATGAAAGAAGGCTGGATTGATTATGTAGTTCCACAAAATTATTTCTCATTTGAACGTCGAGACGTTACATATCATGATGTAGCATGGTGGTGGAGTAACATTTGTAAAGAAACTGGTACAACTCTTTATATGGGACAAGGCATTTATCATATGGGAAGTAGCGAAGGATGGGGCTTTGAAACATGGCAAAATCCTGAAGAAATTAATAATCAATTAAAATTTAATTGTAATTTTGATAATATTGAAGGTACAATTTTCTTCACTTATAAAGACTTAGTTCCAGGCAAAAATCCGATAAAAGACGAGTGTTTGGCTAAATTAAAAGCACTTTGGAATAATAAATAAATATAAAAATAGTCTCTACAAAAAGAGACTATTTTTTATTGTTTTGTAATTGTGAAATTAACTATTATTTTAGTTGCAAAAAAACGCTTTCTTTGGTATAATAAGATATGATAGGATTAATATGGCTTATTGTGACTAAATGCCATAAAAAAGAGGTAGGTGAGAGGTTTGAAAATTGTTCCAAAACCCCAAAAAATTGAGATTTTAGAAGGCTATTTTGAACATGTATTAATTGAAAATGTTAATTTTGAAGCTTTCTTAGATGATCGAATATTTAAAGAACTTAAAAAAATTAATATTTGTATTAAAAAAACAGAAAGTTTAGATGTTCCTTTAATATTTGAATTAGATAAAACGTTATTAAAAGAACAATATAAAATCCAAATTAAACCTAAACAAATAATCGTTTCTGCCTCAACACTTAATGGTGCTTTTTATAGTATTAAAACATTACAACAAATTTTAAAAGAAGAACAAATACCTTGTATGGAAATTGATGATTATCCAGATTTAGAATTACGAGGTGTAATGCTTGATATAAGTAGAAGCAAAGTTCCTACACTTTCAACACTTAAAAAACTAGTTGATAAATTTGCAACTTTAAAAATTAATCATCTAGAATTATATGTTGAAGGATTTAGTTTCGAATATGAAAACTTTAGAAAAGAAATTGAAATAAATAAAGAGTTAGATAAATCTTGGCGCTCACGCGAAAGCCTTGTTAAAGCAGCAAACGATATTTTCACTCGCTCGATGAACGATATTCCAAAAGACTTAGTGGAATTAAAGCCACAAAGAGATAATGGCAAAAATCTTTCATCTCCGGGTCATTCATCAATTCCTGCGCGTCAGACATATCCTGACCGGCCTGCATATAAGCCCGATAGGTTTCCACAACCGGCTCCAGATCGTTCTTTTCCCGCAGCAAGGCCGCGGCTTTTTTGGGGTCATTATAAAAATCCGGCTGCTCCGACCGGGCGCATAATTCTTCAAAGCGGTTATTGACCGCCGCTAGTTTATCAAGCATAGATTTACTCCGGGCGATACAGATTCAGCACGCAGCTGGCTGTATCGGTCAGTATTTGTGTTTGGCGTAAGCGTATTCAATCACGAAATCAGCATTCCGCAAATTAACGAAATGCTGCAAACGCTTTCCGATAAAGAGCAGGGCATGGCGCTTGCAACGTTGTCTACTATCGTTGAAACCATAATCAAGGGGAGAGAATAATGACATTTGAATTTATA
>CALCHR010000192.1 GCA_937901185.1 uncultured Bacteroidales bacterium | reverse complement strand
GGAGTTTACTAAGTAAAACTCGGAGTTTACTAGTTTTTTCTAGAAGTTTACTAAGTTTTCCTAGAAAGCTACTAAGAAATCGGGGGTGATGTAGTCGCAGATTTTTCTATTCATCAATCCCATTCCCCTGCCTATTTTCAGAAAAAAAGAGAGGCAATATTTTTGTAGTATCCCAAAAAGATATACCTTTGCCCCCACAACGGTTTCGCACCCCTCCACGGTGCGATGAAAAGGGAAACGGGTGAGAATCCCGTGCAGTCCCGCTGCTGTATGTCCTTTCTTTTTCTCAAACACAAGAGCCACTGCGCCCGGCGCGGGAAGGCGTTTGAGAGAGGACGAGCCAGAAGACCTGCCGTTAAAGTCTAACTCCGTCGGACAATCGCTCTCGAGGAAGAGTCTGTCTGTACACAATTTTATTTTTACATGATGCACAAATGCCACTGTGCTGCCCGCCGTATTTTAGGTGTGGCTGTCTGTTTGGTATGTATGGCTCTCAGTTTGCAGGGCCAAACCGTAGGAACGCTGCGCGACACCTTGGACTATGCCGTGGTGACCGCCCGTTCGCTCCGTAGCGCCCCCTCTTCGGCCATCGCCACGCAGACGATGGACACCGCCTCCTTCCACCGCCTCGGCATTACCGGCATGAGCGATGCCCTGCGTCGCATGGCCGGCGTGAACCTCCGCGACTACGGCGGAGCCGGCGGCTTGAAAACCGTATCCGTGCGCGGACTCGGAGCCGCCCATACGGTGGTAGCCTACGATGGCCTGGCGCTCGCCGATAGCCGTCAGGGACAGATAGACCTGGGCCGCTTCTCCACCGACCGCTTGCAGAGCATGGCGCTCCAAGTGGGTGGACAGGAAGAACTGCTCTGCCCCGTGCGCAATTTGGGTGCCGCCACCCTCTCGCTCACCTCCCTGCAACCCCATCACGACCGCAAAGGTCTGCATGGCTATGCCGCTCTGCGCCAAGCCTCCTTCTCCACCTACAATCCCTCCCTCCTTTTGACACACAGCCTCGGCAAGCGCGCCGGCGTTTCGGCCGCCGCCGATTTCTACTATGGCTTTAACAACTATCCCTTCACCGTGGAAAACGGAGTGGCCACCCACCGCGAACGACGCACCAACAGCAAGATGCAAGCCTGGACAGGTGAACTCAACTTTACAGGCACCACCACAGGCAACGGATCGTGGAGCGCCAAGGCCTACTACTATCACAACCGCCGCCAACTGCCGGGCCAGGTGATTCTCTACACCAACGAAAACCACGAGCGCCTCAACGAACAGACCGCCTTTGTGCAAACGCGATGGGCGCAGAAGTGGGAGAGGGTGGAGGTTTATGCCGCCGCCAAGTACTACTGGCAAGAGAGCAAGTATGCCGACCTCGACGAGCAATATCCCGGTGGCGCACTCAGGCAGAACTATTGGCAGCAGGAAGCCTACGCCACCGCAGGAGTGGCCGGCAGGTTGGGCAGCGTGAAGATAGCCTATGCCGCCGACTATGCCTTCACCGCACTACAAAGCAATCTCGCCACCGACCAAGAACCCGTGCGCCATAGTCTTTTGCAGAGTCTCTCCCTGCGCTATCGCCACCGCCGCCTTAATGCCACGGCGCGCCTTGTGGCCGACCTGCATCGCGAGAAGACCACTGCACCACAAGGCGAAGCCACCACCACCCACCGCTTTTCGCCCGAGGCATCGCTCGCCGTTCTCCTGGCAGAGCGCAGAGGCGCAGAGGGGAGGAGAGTAGTGGTCCACGGACGCCTGGGCTACAAAGAGATGTTCCGCATGCCCACCTTCACCGAAGCCTACTTTTACCACCTCGGCGAGCAGAACCTGAAGCCCGAAAAGACAAGGCAACTGAACCTCGGACTGACCATGCAGGCACGCCCCGCCGCTTGGTGGAAGCAACTCGCCTTTACACTCGATGCCTACGCCAACCGTGTGACCGACCGCATCACCAGTGTGCCCTACAATCTCTTTGTGTGGCGCACCGCCAATATGGGACGCGTAGATATTTATGGTCTCGACGCCACGCTGCAAAGCCATTGCGAGGTGGCAAAAGGCCATAGCCTGATTTTCCAGACCAACTACACACTGCAACACGCCGAAGACCGCACCGCCCGCGGCTCCGTGGGCTACGGCAAACAGCCCGCCTATATGCCGCGCCATAGCGGCGGAGCCTCCGTGGCCTACGAGAATCCGTGGGTCAACTTTGTGGTGCGCCTGGCCTATTGCTCCGAGCGCTGGAGCACCAACGAGCACCTCGCCACCACCCGCTTGCCGGGCTATGTAGAGGCCGGCGCCGGCGTGTATAAACAATGGCAACTGGCAGGTCTTCATTGGGAGGCCCGCGCCGACTTGCTCAACGCCTTCGATAAGCAATATGAGATAGTGCGCCGCTACCCCATGCCCGGCCGCGCCTATAAATTGTCCCTCAAAGTGAATTTCTAAATTTTTACCCTATCCATTATCCCCTAAAACTTTACAGCTATGAAAATCTTTAAGTTAGCAAGTTATGCTTTGGCTGCCATGTTTGTGCTGGCGGCTTGTTCGGACGACGACAACGGCCCCGGCGGTGGCGGCGGAAACGGCGACGGAGAATTAGGTTTGGTGGAGGCGCGCTTCTATGTGGTCAATCAGGGAAACATCTATAGCGGCATCGCCGGAGGTATGGACCGCGTGATTGTATCGACCGAAGCCTCGGGCCTGCCCACATCCTACTATCGCGACTATTTTTCCGAGAAAAACGGACAGAGCCTGGGCGACACTCCGCAGGGCGGCATCGCCTACGGCAGTAAAATCTACGTGCCCGTGTTCGGCTCCAACCTGGTGTGGGTGCTCAATCGCTACACGCTCTCCATCATCGACGGTATTCAGACCACTGCCCCCGAGGCGCTCTGCGCCGACAAGGGCTATGTCTTTGTGAGCAACAACGACGGCTACGTGAGTCGCCTCGACACCGCCGCTTTGGCCATCGACAAGCGCCTGGCCGTAGGGCCCAATCCCTTTGGTATGACCACGCTGGGCGGTAAGCTCTACGTCGCCATATCCGACGGCTACAACTACGACAACAACTACCGGAACGGCAAGCGCCTGGCCGTGGTGGATCTTAAAAGTTTCACCCACACAGGCGATATTCCCGTAGGCCTCAATCCCGGTCAGGTGGAGAAAGACGCCCACGGCAACATCTTCGTGCTCTGCCGCGGCAACTACGCCGACGTGCAGCCCGAGGTGCAAAAGGTAAATCCCCTCACACAAGAGGTGACGCCCGCCTTTGCTACGGCCTCGTTCATGGCCGTGGGCCACTCCGTGCTCTATGCCCTCGCTGTGCAGAGCGACTATGTGAACAACACCGCCACCGTGACCGCTTCGGCCATCGACACCCGCACCGGCAATGTGGTGAAAGCCCCCCTCTTTGACCAGGAAGAAAACCCCGCATCGCCCGTCAGCATCCAGGTAGATACCGAAAGCGGCGACCTCTACGTCTGCGCCGATCGCGGTCCGATGGACTACGAGAAAAGCGGCCTGCTCTACCGCTACGACGCCAACGGCAAGTTGCTCCACCAATTTGAGACCGGCATCCATCCCTGCGGCGTGATATTCTTCTAAGAAAGAGCCTCGGAAATGGTCTTTGTAAACGCCTGAAAATCAATAGTGATTTTTGGGCGTTTCTTAGTAAACTTCTAGGAAAAACTCGGAGTTT
>CALCHR010000191.1 GCA_937901185.1 uncultured Bacteroidales bacterium | reverse complement strand
GTTTGCTCTTCATCTCCTTCTCTTCGGCAGAGATTTCTTTCTTCTCCTTTGGTGTCGGGTCGGGATTTTCTTTCTTCGCCTTCTTTACTGCCTCAGATTTATTGATAATGGTGGTTAGGTCGCTGTTGAGATTGCGGAAACCTTCGATGTTCATCAAGGCTTTCATCGCCTCTGGGCTTGCCAGTAAGCGTTTCAGTGTATCGTTATCTACATTAACAAGCAATGCCGACTCCCAACGTTTTGCAAGCAGTGTGGCCGATGTTCCTGCAAGTGCAATATCAAGGATGTCTTGTGCATCAACCTCTTTCATGCTGCTACCATCGTAAGCAAGCACGGGTAAGAACTTTATAAATTCTCCAACTTTGGCTTCGGGGTTACTTTCGTTTATATCCAATCGGCAACTGTAGTCAGAAATTTGTCGTAAGGCTCTGTCGAGGGCAAAATCGAATACATAGCACTCGTTCTTCATTATGGTTTTGCTTCCCTCTTCGTTCTTTACCTCCCAAGGACTCTGCACACGGAAGGCTGCTTGGAAGTAGGTCTCTGGGCTCTTCAAGTTGCGAAGCATAAAGATACCAGTCCAAGGCTTTACGGTTACACCTGTCGTCAGTTTACCGCAAGTAAGTGTAATAGTTTTCGTATTTAGAGGGTCATCCATATTGGCTTGCACGGGACGTAAAGCATCAAGGCCTATACCGGCTCCGGTGCCGGCACATACTACCACCTTATAATCGTGATAAAATCTGTTCTGTCTCTGCTTGAGCAGATTAGCCATTGCAAAGCAAGAAGCCACGTTGGGCAAGAACCATAAGGTATGAGATAGTACATGGAGTAAGCGAGTGTCGCTGAAGGGCATGGGTGGTCGTTTGTCTTGTCCGAGTTTAAGGTCATCTATGCTAGCTGGCAAATAACCACCTCGGATAAGGTCGAGCCATTTCTGCACCTCATTCTCATACTTAAATCTTGCGGCTTCGCCTTTGCCCTCTGCTGCAAAGAATAGGTTGAGGTCAAACTCATCAAACTCTCCTTGCTTGGCTACATCCTGTATCTCATCGGGCATGCGGTAAGTGAGCATTACCATTCGGGGTAGGGCGAGGTAGGGATTGTTGCTCCCTTTCCATTCGGCTTTGGCTCGCTGCTCATCCGAGTAAGTCCAGTTGAAAATCTGTTCCTCTATAAACTCTCCATTGTTGATAGCTCTAAAGGGAGTGCCCGACAAAAACAAGTAGTAGCGTGTGGAGATGGGTAACCATGTTTCGTTGATAGCGTTGTTAGCCTCGTCCTTTTGGTATTTCTCAGCGTCAAAGTCTACAGCGTCTTCTTCGTCTTCCTTTTCAAATAGTTCTTTGGCCCGTTCTCTCCAAGCACCGAAGTGGTACTCGTCGAAAATAACCATGTCCCATTGCGTAGCGTGGATAAACTCATTCTTAGTCTTGATGCCGCCGCTCTCGTTTGTACCCAGCAAATCTTGGAACGAGCCAAACACCACGATGGGCTTCTCCTTATCGGCTCTGCGAAATTCTTGGTCTATATTCAGATTGTTATTGCGTGCGTCCTTGTTGGAGATATATTGCCACCCCTCAAAGTCGATATGCGAAACAAGGTCTTCACGCCAAGCCGACTCTACTGCAGGTTTGAATGTCAGTACCAAGATGCGCGACAACTTCATCTTCTTGGCCAACTGATAGCTGGCAAAAGTTTTACCAAAGCGCATTTTGGCATTCCAAAGGAATTTTGGTATGCGGTTAGGCTCTTCTTTCTGTGCCTGTTCAAAATAGGTTTTTGTCTGTTCTACTGCACGGAACTGTTCAGGCCGCATGGCGAAACTTTGTGTACGGTTCTCCGCATTGGCAGAATCTGTACGCAGAGCCAAGATGGCAGCCTCCACATCTTTCACAGAGCAGCGAAACCACTCATCCGTTCTATCCTTAGGATTAAGGCGGACGTGTCCTCTGCGCTCTAAGATGCGGTGCACATCTTTATCGGTAAAGCAAGAACCGTCGTGCGTCATAGCCGACTCCACCAATACAATCTCATACTGCACTTTGCTGGTATGCAGCTGTTCATCTATGCGTTCTTTGGCTGTGCGGTCAGTGTAACCTACTTTAAGATAGCCTTTGTGAGAATCTACTCCAATCAAGCGATAGGCATATATTGTTGGAGTAACGGTTGGTCGTTGAGGAAAATAGTTATTCTGTACCATATTATCACTTTTGTTATGGCGCAGATTAACCTGAAATAATTACATAGGTTCTATACAGAAACAATCATTTACCCAATTTTCCACATTGGTTATGACATAATTCATGATTCTATCAAACTCACCACTATCTCTAATAATGTGGTCGTGAAAACGGGTTTGCCAGGCGAATGAAATATGTTCCTCCTTTGCATACTTCGTAACTACACCTTTCATTTGAGAAATTATATGCGACAACCTTCCACAAGAATTAGCTGTCAATTTCATTTGCGTAGAGACGTCCCATTGGGGTGTATCCAATGATTGAGGTAAAGTCTTCAACGATTGTGGTTCGCCTTCCGAGATGCCACATTGTTTTAAGACGTCCCATTGAGGCGTCTCTACGTTTCTATAAACAGATAACACCAAATGAATATGGTTAGGCATTACAACGTACGAGTGCAATATTACATTCTCATTAACAACAGGAATCTGGGAAATGCAATAGTCCACATATCTACCCAAGTTTGACAAATGCATTTCTTTTTCTACAATGTCGCCAAAATATTGTTTACGTTCATGAGTACAGATGGTTATAAAAAATGTACCTTCATTGTATTTATGCGAGTAGAAACGTGCTGAAGGAATCCTATATTTATCCTTGTATTTCTCCATTATCCTAATTGATTATCTTTTGCGAAGATACCTATTAAATTATTCAAGTCAAAGAGCGCATGAGATTATTTTAAGCAATTATTTCTATTAAATTATTATTCATTGCTGTAGAGACGTCCCAGTGGGGCGTCTAAAAATCATTCCATCCATCATACCATTATTATTCATTGCTGTAGAGACGTCCCAGTGGGGCGTCTAAAGAAATCTGATATATCCATGTTTCTTGCCATGCGGTGCATTAGAGAGACGCCCCAATGGGACGTCTCTACATTGGACATTATTCCATAGGGCGTATCATTGATTCAATAAATGCGATCTCATCTTCCGATAATCCATACTTGGCGTATAGTTCTTCGTCGGTCCATAGTTTGGAGAAGTCTTGCATTGGAACAAAACAAAATTTTTCTTTTGATAGATTGATAGAAGAAACAGCCTGCAATAATAAGAATCTTGCAAAACGAGTTCTTAAAAAACAACAAAGATTATTTGCATAATTCAGGTTATTAAATTTACCCAAAATCAAGTATGAGTCAGTACAGACTTCTTGAGGATTTAATACTTTTGTTGTAGAAAGTACTTTCATCATACCGTCTTTGTCGGGTTCTCCAGCATGTTCACAAGTCACCTTACTTATCATTACTTTGTAAGAGTCTGCGTAATCTAAATTTTGTAAAATGGAGTCTCTTCTAATATACCCAGTACCTTTACTTGAATAAAGTATATAGCCTTTATCAATTTTATTTTCTGAACCTCGTTCATATGATGCTATACCAAAAGGATTACGAGATGACATTATTTCCGACAATGAATCTGTATCTTTCTTTTTTACTTTATGAATTATCTGGATCGCAAAATTATGTCTAACAAATACAGGGAATTCATCAAGTGCTCTTATTTGGCGACTTTCATTTCCATTAAGGATGGTAGTAAAGTCGCATAATCCTTTTGTTCCTTTTTCCCATAAGAAATAGCAAACTCCTCCTCCAATACTATTATTAGGGAAACATTCTTTAGCATTTACATAATCTCTAATAACTCTTATTTGCTTATCGGATAGCATTGTACCACGAAATTCATCTAATCCTTTACCTCCAGCATACCATCTAGCAGGGATAATCATAGTTAGATAACGAGGATTTAACTTCTTTGCTTGTTCTATAAAGAGATGGTAAATAGGTTTGGCACTTGCCCCATTACCTCCATCACTCAGTTGGTACGGCGGGTTGCCAATAATCACATCGAATTTCATATTGAATACTTTTTCTACATCTATATTATGGATAAATTGATAAGCGTAGGTTTCCAGTTCTGAACCGCGGTCGTACTCACTTTGCGAAGCACCGCAATAAATACATCTGCCTAAGCTCCATTTGTGCCTGATACGTTGGTAAATAATGTTTCCCTGTGGTTGGTTTTCCGGGAATTGATATGCGGAGAATGGGCTACTGGGGTATTTGCTGCAATAGACGCTGCGGCGCGAGAGCAAACTGGTCAATTCCGTAATGGCAATGCCAAAGAGCTGACGCGAGAAGATATGCTCAATGCGTTTTTCAAGGTCGGGTATTTGTGGTTCGAGGCCTTTTATCAAGCGCTTGGCTATCTCACGCAGAAAAACTCCGCTCTTGCAACAAGGGTCAAGGAAGGTGGTGTCGGGGTTCTCAAACAACTCCTTCGGGAGCATATCTATCATCTTGTTAGCCAATTCGGGAGGAGTGAACACCTCGTCGTTGCTCAGGTTGGCGATACAAGAGAGCACATCGGGGTTATAAACATTCTGAAAAAGATTTTCGGTCATCGCTGTATTATTTTGATGTAGAGATGTCACATCATGGCGTCTCTCATGTAGCACAACTGCCACGACCCGGAGGGAGACGCCACACTGTGACGTCTCTACGAATATTCGTGTACCTTTTTATAATGTGTAACATATCTGCGGAGGAAAACGCCGCCTTCCTCCTTTTCATCTTCTGAGAGGGCAGAGAAGAGTGTTCCCTCCTCATTATAAAGCAAGAGATCGGACATGGTGTAGTCTGAGCGTTGCATCTGTGTGGCGTTGATAAGTGTCCATTCCGAGAAAACGATGGGTGCTGTGGTGTCCTTGCCTGCTGCATCGACGCACATCAGTGTCAGCGCATTGCCATTGATGATGTTCCGGCCGATGATGAAGCGAGCCGCCTCACGCACATCGTCCGACGCTTCGCCCTTGCAATGTTCGGTGTACTCCTCATCCCAAATGGAGAATAGGCGCTCGCGGCAAGCTACCACATTGTCGTTCAGTATGTCCACACCATAAAGGCTGCCGATGGCCACGATGGATAGCTTTTCATAGTCGCGTGGACTTTGTTTGTACTTTCTTCTGAGTTCGGAGAGCTTGCGCTGAAGTATGACAGACAAGAAGTTGCCGTCTCCACAAGCAGGCTCTAAAAAGCGAGAGTCGGGGCGTAGACATTCGTTGGCCACAAGGTCGCACATGGCGTTTACTTCTCGCTCGGCAGTAAACACCTCGCCGTGGTCGCTAACCCTTTCTTTGGATTTGATTTGAGATTTTCTGTGTTCTTCAACCGACATGGTAGCCTTAACAAAATGCGGTTAAGGGCTACAAATACCGCGGTGAAAAATTGCAGTTAGGTGTTCAGACATAAAAAAGAGCGTGAAGCCCTGCACTATGCTCGCTTCACTCCTTGAGGCTCTGGCAAAGCCCGAATGTCAGAAACGAGCAACGCAGAAAGCCCCACGCAAGTATGTATAATAATCCCTCAACGCCAATGTTTGCCGTTGGCATATGGATACACCAATGGCTATACAACACTTGAGGTATGTATATAACACACTTATGGGGCATCTACCGTTGCTTTGTTTTTTGACATTCGTTTTTGAAACTGCCAGATTTCAAGGAGTCAAAACCAAAGCGTAGTAAACGCCTTTCTATATGTCTTGTTCGCATCTTCAGCTAAAGCAGCTATCCAATGCAGAACGATGCTAAGCTGCTCCGGAGACAATCTTATTATCATTTATAGATGCTCTGAGCTTTGCTTTTGCGTTTGCAAATATAAACACAATCTCCCAATGGATAGTGCATCATGAAGAGATATTTTCTTCACCCTTTGCTAAAAAACGGAATAAGGGAACGCATATAGCGCTCTGTTGCAATCGCTATTTTTTCGGCTTAAGAAAAGATTTTACTATTTTTGCAAACAGTATACTAACAATCTGAAAAATATGAAACTTAGAAAGATATTGATTATCCTAGGGCTGTGTATGCCTTTCTTTTTATTTGCTCAACAAAACGGCCTCTATCGCAGCTATATAGCAAAATATAAAGATGTGGCCATTGAGCAGATGAACAAGCACAAAATTCCGGCTAGCATTACGCTGGCTCAAGGACTCTTGGAGAGCGGGGCAGGGCAGAGCAAACTGGCGAAAGAGGCAAACAACCACTTTGGTATCAAATGCGGCTCCAACTGGACCGGAAAATATATGCGCCACAACGATGACCGCAGGGGAGAAAAATTCAGAGCCTACGATTCGCCGTTAGAGTCGTACGAGGACCACTCTCTTTTCTTAACAACCCGTGCACACTATGCTCCTCTGTTTTCTTTGAAGATTACGGACTACAAAGGTTGGGCACATGGGCTTAAAAAGGCAGGCTATGCCACTAATCCTAAATACGCATCTCTCCTTATTAAAATAATAGAAGAGTATGACCTGCACCAATATGACAAAGTAGGTAAACGCTACTCTGAAAATGTGACTCAGATTCCGGCAACAAAGGTGGTTTCCCCGGCAAGTTATGCAGAAGAAAGTGACCTTGCCGTACGCATGCGAAACAAAAACTACTATGTAATAGCTAGAACAGGCGACACATTTAAGCTCATTGCTCAAAGAACGGGGGTCTCTGAAAGGAAATTGAGAAAATACAACGAGGTAGACAAAAGATATGTGCTTTCTGCCGGCGATATTGTCTATCTGGAAAAGAAGCAATCGAAAGCAGAGAAAAAATGGAAAGGGAAATACCACATCCTTCTTCCCGGACAATCTGTATATACTGTGGCCCAGATTTACGGCGTGAAGCTAAAGACCATTTACAAGCTGAACAATCTTCCGGAAAATTATAGCGCCGAAGCAGGAGATAAACTCAGAATCAGATAAAGTAAAGAATAGACTAAGTTACACAGCTTGTAACCGCTGGTTACTTCTCATGTAACCAAGAGTTACGAGCCATGTAACTTGAGGTTACTTCTCATGTAACCAAAACTATTTTTGGGAAAATTAGATTCCAATCATATATTCCAACCCGCAGAAGGCCCTATTATTTGCTTTTTCATATTCTAAAAAGTAAACACGAATGGTAAATATTGTAAAAAAGGCTTCTGTTTGGGCTACTTTCTGTATTTTTGCAAAAATAGTGGGAGCGAAATCCCTCTTAGAAATAAACTATAAATATTGATGAGTATGAAAAAGTTAGTATACCTATGTCTGATTGCCGGATGTTTCTATACACCCGCATTCTCTCAAGAAGACGATTTGTATTTCATCCCCTCAAAAGCTAAAAAAGAAAAAGCAAAAGAGGTTGTTTCTGAATATTCTCAAATAGAGAACGAAGCAGACTACCGATATGATGCCTCAAAAAACTATAGCGACAAGGACATCGACCTTTACAATCGCAGGTATGTGGCCGATAGCATCCCGGAAGCGCCGACAAACGATGCCCCTGAAGACGGCACATACACTTCGCGCATCATCCGTTTCCATAGTCCAACAGTAGGCGTGATAGTCAGCAGTCCGTATTATATAGATTATTACGATTGGATGTTCACTTTCGATCCTTGGGGCTACAGATACCTTTATGACCCCTGGCATCATTGGAGCTATTATCCTTCCTATTATTGGGGATACAATTATTATTGGAATCCATGGTATTACGGACCGGGGTGGGGCATTTATCCTCCGCGTCCTTCCTATTATGGCCCCATATACTACAGCGGAAGACCATCGTATGCTTACAGAGGACCCGGCAACAGATATGGAGGAAGAGGAGGGTCTGGAGTTACCCGTCCCTCTTCACGCTACTTTAGCACTTATCAGCCAAGTAAGGATAAACATGAAGGCCGTCCCGGAACATCGCGCTACTCGTCTTCAAGAAATGATAAAAACTCCGGTACGCAATTTAGAGAGTCTACCACGCGACCTTCCAGAAGTTTCAGTACACAGAAAGGAAGCAGTCAGCCTCGCACAAACAGCAGACCATCCTCTACCTATACGCCGTCGCGTTCATTCGGTAACACACCATCTTACAGCGCACCTTCCGGCAGAAGCGGCGGCAGAAGTTTCGGAAGTGGAAGCAGAGGAGGTAGGAGATAAAAGAAAAGATAAATGTGTTGTAGCAATATGTACAACTTAGCCACAGGTCCAACCTAACAAAAAGAGCAAAGGATATGAAGAAGAAAATAGCATATATATTATTTATTGTGTTCGGAGTGACTAACACGTATGCGCAAGATATATACAAGATGGAAAGTTTGGCCGGATCAGACCTCAACGGTACTGCTCGCTTCGTAGGAATGGGCGGTGCTATGAGCGCACTGGGAGCAGACCTTTCAACCATAGGCACAAACCCTGCCGGCATCGGTCTTTACAGAAGAGCAGATGTGGCTCTTTCCGGAAGCATCATTACCCAACCCGGAGCAGAAAGTTTCTGCGATATCGGCAAGACCAGAGCGTCGTTTGACCAGGTGGGATTCGTTTATTCAACTCCGATAGGATTTGGTAAACTTAAATATGTGAACTTCGGATTCAACTATAACAAACGTAAAAACTTTAAGAACTATATCGGAGTTGATAATTTCAGCACCGGAGGCCTCTCTCAGTCTATAGAAATGATGCATTTAGCAGAAACAAATAGATGGCTGGACCTCGACGATGAGAGAGACAGAGAATGGACTACGCCCTTGACTTGTCTGGGATATGACACTCAAATGTTAGAAAAGTCATACGACGATAAAGGAAATTTTCAAGGTTACAATCCCGTTATAGCAGAGACGTATAATTATAGACGAGTGCAATGGGGCGGCATACAACAATACGACTTCAACCTCTCCATGAACTGGAACGACCAGATATATGCTGGTTTCACATTCGGGGTCTACAATGTAAATATGCATTCGGCTACAGACTATGCAGAATTGCTCCCCGACGGCACAGGAAGACTACATGAATATCTCATGCAGAACGAAGAATCGCTCTCGGGTAATGGCTATGATTTCAAGTTTGGACTTATCCTTCGCCCCATAGAAGAATCTCCGTTCCGCATCGGGTTGGCCATTCATACACCTACTTTCTATAATCTCAACTCAGACGCGTGGCTCTATATGAGTTCACCATTCCAGTCTACAATGCAAGACGGCACTGTACTCGATTATACAGAAGGCTACTATACACAGAACATCCCCAACGAGTATAGAGTGAAGACTCCCTGGAAAGTAAACCTCAGTTTGGGCACCACCATCGGCAACTTCTTGGCAGTAGATGCTGAATATGAGTACCAAAACCTGGCTTCCTCAAAAATATCATATCCCGACTATGATAATGCATACCAATATGATTGGGGAGGAGACCAAGACCACGCATTAAACCAAGAAGCCAATCGATTTTTGAAAGCACAAAGCACTTTCCGCGTGGGAGCAGAAGCACGCTTAAGTCCCAATTTCTATGCTCGTTTGGGATACAACTACGTCTCAGCGCCCTTTGAAAAAGATGCTTATCTGAATCTGTTTACAGAAAGTTCTTCTTACTATTTCAATACCAATACGGACTACGTAAACCTCGGAGCCATCAATAGATTCACAGCAGGCTTGGGATTAAGAGGAAAACATCTGTATGCAGACATAGCCTACCAATACCAACATCAGGATGGTGAGCTTTATACCTTCCACGTACCCTCCGGAGGAAGCGAAACAAACAGCCTGAGGGCAGCTAATGTAGATTTGAACAGACACAACGTCATGTTGACCTTAGGCTATAAGTTCTAAATATCTAAACTATACTTAACAAGAATAGGCCGATACCATCTTTGGGGAGATCGGCCTATTCTGTTTTTAGAAATCCAGTAGATAGAAGACTCTCTTTGAAAAGGCGAAAAAACATAGTGGTTGAAAAGAGAATCTATCTTATAACTGATAGAAAGCAAAAGCAGAAAAGGGTGGGGCATCACTTATAAAAACTTAGACCTTTACTAAGAAAATCTAGTAGTTACCTAGTTTTTCCTAGTAGTTACCGAAATTCACCTAGCTTTTACCTAAGTTTTACTAATAAATTGTCCCCAAACTGAAAGAGAGGATATAGGGTAAAGATTTTTCTCTTTCTCTTATATGGAGTATGTTGCGTGGTTTTATTCTGATAATAAGATTACACTTAATTTTGTTTTCTCTGTGTCTGAATTGATATGAATTAGGTATCTGTGTAATCTATTGATAATAAAACATAAAATTTTCACATAGGGCGCCTTTTCTCTTCTGCCATATTAAGGGAAACATGAATTATACGAATATCATGACTGTTGTTCTTTATCAGTTTTGACAAAAGGAGCTATTCGTGTACAAAAGGATAGAAAATGTCTTGACTGATATTAGACCATTGCAGCAAAGGGTAATTTGATATGTTCAAGCCACGGGTGTTCCAATCTTCACAATATGAATATACGGGAGGACCTGGGAAGATAAGTTGCCGAGGTGCGGTGGAAACCTGTTGACAGTTGAAACCTTGCTCTTTTATCTGATGAATAAATGTGTGATTATTGCTCTGTATACGAACTGTCGGACTTTGTTTTAGCACATCCGATAAATAGTGTATTTTTGAACGGTGCATTTGCATCAATGATAATGAAACAATGGCAATCACCGATATGTTGACAAGCATAATAACAGAGACACACCATTTCATCACACTCCCTTGTTGAGGGCTTAGTTTCAGATAGTGAAAAAATGCACAAAGAGGTATAAAGTAGGTGAAGGGGGTAAATCTGATCCACCAACCATTGGGCAATACAAATAGGGCTGCAACGAGTGCGGAGATTATGCAGATGGGGCGTAGGATAGACTTGGGAGATATTCTCCAGGAAAGCAGTAAAAGTATTGGCACCATTATCAGCATCTCAATAAACAGAATTCCTCCGCCCCCCATTCGCACGTCAGCTTTACCACATGCTACGATGTTTTGAAACTGGGGGAGATAGCATTTTGTTTCAATGGGATGCTCCTCGTAGGGGCGTGAAAACAGAGATTTCATTACGGCCTCAACTCGATTGATTTCCGGAAGCGTCTCAGCTTGCAGGATATCAACATTGACAGCTTCGTTTCCCATAAAAGGATGAAGCATGTGGTAGCCTTGTTGCAAGTGGGTGATGTAGGGATGGTAGCTAAAGACAAAAAGACCCAACAAACCTCCACATAGAATACCTTGGATAATAGAGCGCACCTCACATTTTTTTCTCCTTAAGCCAGAGCTAAAAAGAGCCAACAGAAAGAATATTATGACCCAAAATGCAGCAATCACTTTTGTACCAATCGATAAGGATACGAGCATAGTGATGATGAAGATAAGTTCATAGGAACTTAGGGCGTGTGAAGATGTTGCCGAAGAGTTGTGTGCTGTGTACAAATACAGACTGGAGAATCCTATCAATAAGTAGGCATAAAGCGTGTAGTCAACATAAAAGGTAAAAACTTGTGAGAGGGTCACCGGAGATAAAGTGAGCAACAAAGCTAAAAGTATTTTCGATGATTTGCTATATTGCTCAGCTAGATATGCATCAACGAAAGATTTAGCAAAGCAGAAAGATGAAATGACAATCAATAAATTAACGGCTTTACCACATTCTATATTTCCAAGAAAACTTGCAAAGGATGCACAGAGAGTTTCGATGGCTTTGGGGTAGTGGTCAACGTATGAACTACAGGACCATTCTGCAGTATAAGGAGAATGAGGCTCATAAATAGGATTCCACCCTGACATCAAAGAACGAATAATGGGTTGGTGATAAGACATGCCATCATAAGCATAATCATAAGCATAACCACCCAAAAGTAATGACACTGCAACAATTAATAAAACGGAAGCAAATAATCTCCCCAAGAAACGTATGTCAATGGGGAATCTTTCAAGAATGTGCAGTGCAGAGATGATGCACATAGTAGCCAAATAGCCGATGGGGAGTGTCCACTCATTTATGGAGATGTGCATCCATTCGGACAATATTGCACAAAACAGGGTGGAGAAGAGGAGGAGGAGAAGGCTGAAACCTAAAGTGAGTGTGAAATGCTTTTGCATAAGTCGGTTCGTACCCTAGAACGGAAGAAATACACTTTATTGTTTATAATATTATAAGAGATAAAGTGTAGAGTTATATTGAGAATGAAAGTAATGGTGGCGTGGATTTTATATAATTTTATAATTTTTCAATCAACACGACAGCATAGGCAGACATTCCTTCTTGTCGGCCGGTAAATCCCAACTTCTCTGTAGTAGTTGCTTTGATGGAAATATCTTCCTCGTCAATATCCATCAAGGGGGCAAGTACAGATTTCATTTCCGGAATGTGGGGATTGAGTTTAGGACGCTCTGCACAGACGGTTGCATCTACATTTCCGATAGAGTAACCTTTACTTTTCAGCAAATCGGTAGTGCGACGAAGGAGAATCTTACTATCTATGTTGGCAAATTCACTACCCGTATCTGGAAAATGATAGCCAATGTCACGCAAATTGGCCGCGCCTAAAAGAGCATCGCAAATAGCATGAATAAGCACATCAGCATCACTATGTCCCAAGAGTCCATATTGATGGGGAATGCATATTCCACCTAACCACAAGGGGCGACCTTCTACCAACTGATGTACATCGTAGCCTAAGCCAGTCCTTATCTTCATAGTGTATTATATTATTATTATCTACGGCCAAACAAGTCTCTGATACCATCAAAGTCGAAAGCAAGAGATACTCGCAATGTCTGGTCTAAAGGGTTGCTGGGTACTGTAGCAATAACGTAGCCAGCATCAATGGAGAGGACGTTCATACGAAATCCGGCACCGACTGTGAAATACTTACGATTTCCCTGAGCCTCGCTCTCATGATGATAACCACCACGGAGGGTAAATTTATCATTGTAGGTATATTCGGCACCAACGCTCCATTGGATTTCTTCAAGCTCGCCTTTGAAACCCTTTTCTGAATCGCCAAAACTTTTGAACATACCGGAGATGGAAGACATGTCATAATAATCCTTACGTACTCTTTCTTCATAGTCTTCATTCGTTTCATCTACCTTTTGCAAAGGCTTTGAAGGGACAAGCAACTTGTTAATGTCTGCGCAAAAAGAGATGCGGTTATATTCATTGATTGGTATCATATAGTTGAATCCCAATCGCAAATTGGTCGGGATAAAATAGGAGTAGTCATCTCCATAGTTTATCTTCGTACCAATATTGCTAATGTTCAAACCAAACGCCAATTGACACTCTCTGTTTCCCATCATCAGATAGTTGTTGTAGTAGCAGGCGATATCTGCTGCGAATGCAGAACCCGGTGTGGTGTTATCATCATAATGTCCGCTGAGGTCAGAATACATATATCTCAAAGCGACGGCAGCAGAAAAATGGTCACTCAACATTCTGGAATAAGCGACGTCAACTCCAAGTTCATAAGGTTTGACTGTCATATTCTCATCATCAGTCATCACTTCTCCCAATGTAAAATAGCGGAGTGAAGCACTGATGGCTTGATAATCGCCCAAACGAATATATCCTGCCACGTTAGCCAAAGCAATTCCATCCGTAAGCTGACGGAGCCATGGGGTATAGTCTACAGCCAAACCTGCACGGCTTATGGTAAAAGGATATTTGGCCGGATTCCAACTTTGGGAATTCACATCAGGGTCTGTGGCAGCACCAATATCTCCCAAACCACCAGCACGAGCATCGGGGGCAATGCTCTGGGAGGTAACGGCTGTCATAATAGGGTTAAATTGGTCTTTCAAATCGTTTTCGTCAGCGTAAATATTACCAACCGAGGCAGATAATAATACGGCTAATAGTATAATCGTTTTTCTCATATTCTTATACAACTAATATTTTATTTCCTCTATGTAAAGGCACTTATTAAAGTAAACGTAAAATATGGGGTTTATTGTCTTACCACTATTATTTTTTTTGTTTTACTATCGGCATTGTAGCTTTCAGAAGAAATTTTTGAGCGATAAAGGTATATGCCTGCCGGGATAGGAGCTCCATTATTATCTACCAACCGCCATTCTACAGAATTATAGTTGCTTCCGGAAGGAGTTGAAGATGTGTTGCTCCAAATCATACGGCCGGAAATATCATAAACTTCTGTGGTCACTTTGGTAACTTCATCTCCGGATCTAAATGATGTTATTATATGTGTAGAAGTTCTGGCAGGATTCTTTGTGGCATTTACATCTATCTTGTCCTTGATATTTTCTTTTACTATAAAATTAAGGTATGCGCTCGTGGAATTGTTATTGATATCCCAAACTCGGAAAGATAAAGTATGCTTTCCTGGAGCCAATCCCTGTAATTGATAATTCACCCGACCTTCTTTATAGCTACCAAAATCGTAGGTGAAATAATTGTTTAACTTATAGATATTAGAAATGTCATTATCCAGAACCAACTCTATATCATGCCCAATTATATTATCAATAGTGTTGATTCCTTGGTTGTCTTTTATTTCTGCAACAAATACTGGATTCGGATCAGTGATGCCTCCATCCGGAAAATCTGGAGAGTTGAGATAAATATAAGTTTCAGGAGATTGTTCATCTATCTCTGCGCCTTGGTATGTGCCATTAAGATAAAACTGTTCATTATGGCCATTAGCTTCCATATTTTTTTTGCTATTGACTGCATAGAAAGATATGTTTGCACAACTATTTGAATAAGCAATGTCGCGGGGAATGAGTACATTCAAAACAAATTTGCCATTTCTGACAGAATCTGCTCCTTCATAAATAACCTTGGGCCTGTCTTTATATTCCATAGGTTTATCTGTTGTACTATCATTCTTTTTACAAACTATAGTTTCTTCTTTATCTGTAATTTTTGCATTAAGAATACCGCTAAACTCTTCATTGCAAGTTCCGTCTATCTTACTTATGTGTCCACTAAATCTGACTAGCTGCCCAGCTTGTAATTTTTTATAAGAATCTGCAGTAAGTAATTCTCCGTTGATGCTATCAAGTACCACTTTATAGGTGGGGATTGATAAAGTTAGAGCAGGGTCACCTATCAATAAATATTTTAGTTTGTTCATCGTGCGGTCTGCTCCCATTGTGAGCATACTTACTTTAGCCATTCTCATGGCATCTCCAAACGTATATCTTTTACCAGTATTATCATTTCCTAAAATATACTTGGAAAAGGCCATGTTCAATTGGTTATTTTGATCTGCATAAACAGCTCTTGCAGCGCACATCAAAGCAATAGCTCCTCCATTTTTATTCAACATCGCAGCTCTACCAATATTGTCGGTTTGAGTATCGTAAGGCGTAATTTCACAAGAGGCAAATACCCATATTGGGAGGCCAACTGTAGGTTCTCTGAAATCATCTGTGAATAAAATCTTGGAGTGGGAGATTTGATCGGGCGACCCATGTCCGCTATAATTGAACATGATGGCTCCTTTTTTCATTTGCTCCTTTACCATCAAACTTACTTGTGGGAAACTAACTCCTGTAGCTGTCATTGTTTGAGGATAAGCATCCCAATAAAGTTTCTTAATGCCAAGATTTTTGCCAGATACATTATTTATTTGCTTAACTACATTCTCGGCATCTATCATGTGTTCATTATTATCTCCATTATCACCTAACATGCAGATAGTGTTTTTCCAGACGCCAACATCTTCATTATGCATATAGCGTATGGTCTTATCAACAAAGATTTTAGCATCTTCTGATGTAGTACAAGTAAAACGACCGATACCTATGTCTACTTTTTCAGAGGTAATATTTATTCCTTTACCATCCTCCAATAACCCAAAATAATCATCAGTCACATAGCAATGAATTGTTCCAATTGAATTCTCTGAATTATTACGCTCATAAGACAATAGCAAATCATCGGCACTCAAATTGCCCCAATTTTTTGTCACCAATCGATTGTCCCAAAGACAATCTCCAAATAATAGCAGGTAGCGAGGTAAATCGTTCTCTGTTGTCGCTTTATCATAAAGCATTTTTAAGTAACGACGATAAGCTGTAGCATCTGGAGTTCCCGAAGAAAACTCATTGTATATTTTGTCTGCTGATATTATTTTTATGCGTAATTGTCCATTCTCTCTATGTGCTTGGGCCAATCGTTCTGCTTCTGCCATTAGTTTTCCATTGGCGGGCACGATGATTATCATATCCAAATTAGAATCTGCATGTAAATTCTGATTAGCAACTTCTGAAACAAACTCCGGAGCGGGGTAGTTGGCATTAACATCTACAACGACAAAACGTTTGGAAGGAGAATCTGTATAAAATCTCAGATTATCACCCGTAATTTTTGCCTCCAGTTCCATCATTGGCTGTTGGGAATTTCCAAGTTGCCAAACTTGAGTACTTTTATTTGCACCGGCCACAGAAAACGTCGTTGCACCGGCTGTATTAGCTGTAAAAGCAAAAGGAGCTGTTGTTGCATCCAGCTTTCTCAAATATGAAATACGGATATAGTTTAGTCGAGCTGAATTACCAGCAGTTGTGGTAAACTTAAAAGCATTTTGTTTTGATAAATGGTTTGTTCTAAAAGTTTTTCTTACCTCCCTTGCATTTTCTCTTTCTCCATAAGTAGGTACAGAAAAAGAGCCTAACAACTTACTATTGATATCTACATTGACATTTGTAGCCTTATTTATACTTGCTGCAGAGAAGGCGACATCCACTATTGCCGATTCTTTTTCTACAAGTCCCGGTGTTTCTATTTGGAATGTACGGGCATTTCCTGTTTGGAAATCATAGCCATCATAAAATTCTCGACCGCCTTCATACCAACTAAACTTATCGTCATCTAATACCGCATGATGCATCACGCTTTCAACAAGTGTTCCCTCTACAGAACTAGTATTAGATTTTTTCTCTATTTTCAAAGGATTATCTCCCTCAGTAACAAAATAATATGAATAATTAGAATAAGGATTTAATTGGTGTATCCATTTATTGCTTGAACGATTCCAGCTCCATCGGATTACGCCTTCTGCAAAAAACAAGAGAGAATTGCTCTTGCGATACAACGGAACTTCATTCAGGTCATCAATCACCTGATTTTCTCCAGAGAACACCAATTCTTCATTCTGAATCAATCCGCCATATCCATATAGTTTTACCTTCTCAGGGTTCTTAAATCCCCAGGATGCTAACTGAGAGTGAGTAAGTTCGTAAACACCCTCTTTGCTTACTCTGATTTTTGCCCATTTACCTTTAAATAATACAGAATTTTCCACATACCTCTGTGTTTTTTCTGTACTCTTCAGGAGCAACGCATTGCGAATGGCTGTTTCTTTAGGAACTATGGAAATTTTACAAGAAACCAGTTTCATCCATTTACCACCACGTTTTACAATGGGGCAAAATCTATATTCCAACCACGTCTTCTTGCGACTGCGGGAAAATACGGTTTCAATGATAGGTTCTTCTTGAAACACAGCATTCAATTTTCTTACAATTTGCTTTTCCTGCTGGTTAAGAGAAACATATTCCGGATACGTAATTTTTACACCATAGTTTTCTGAATCCAGTTCTATTTGAGCATGATAGTAGGGCAAGGGCTTACCTTCTTTTAATTGGTAAGAATAGCCACTCAGCTCTACAAAACCAGTATCGGGATATTCAATCGCAGCAAAAATTGTTCTTGGATAAATAGCAAAAACAACGATGCAGATATATAATAATAGAATGGACTTTCTCATTTATATATATAATAAGGTCTAATTTAATGGGTATGTCTATTTTAGATTAACAGATAACAACTCTGTGCCATCGAGCGCCCCGGTCAAGTGTTTATCTATACTTAATTCTAAATGGGCATCTGTCTTCAATATGATTATATCACCTTGTCTAATGGTTTGGTATTTACTTAATAGAGCGATAGCTTTATCAGCCTTTCTTGTCCAGTCGGGTTCTTCAATCAAAGCCTCTTGACCTTCTATTTGAATGGAGCCTTCCAGCTTTTCAAATTCGGATATGTCTTTCCATGCTCCCAAGCATACGGCTCCATCAAAACTATAGCCTATAATATCTGAACCATTGAGTAAACGCATTTGCTCGCAAAAGCCCTCTGCCACGAGACATGCAGCTATAGATACTTTATCATAATAACGCTCCGCAAATCGCTCTGAGACACAGCGACCTAGTCTGCTTATTTTGATAGCCCAAGCTACATAAGCCTTTATAGGCCCTTGAAGTTCTGGCAGAAAGAGTGGACGTTTGGGTATTAACAGAGCTGTGTCCGGCAACACTCTTAGAGTTGACTCCGGATATATAGATAACGATTTTTCTTTCTCATTATTGCCTTGCTCGTTGAAAGAGGAGGCATCAAAAACTATTATCTTCATAAAAATATTCTCTGTATTAAATCTTATCTAAATAAAATTCTTTAGTAAGGTTATCATAATCTGAAGACCGAAAACCTTGCCGGTCCGTCAAAACTATCTGGTTGCAACATTCTATCTCCATAATATGTGTAGAAAATTCCAGCAAGTTTCTTTTAGGACATTTCCCCGGAGTAGTAACCACCTCGGTCTTCCGCTTAAGAAATAACCCTTGTCGATTGCAAAGCCTTTCAAAACTTAGGGAGATAGGAGAGGGCAACACTACTGCAAAAACTCCCCTTGGGCTTAACAGTCTGCATACATTAACCACTAGTTCCTCCAGCGTCAATCCACCGGCCTGCGTGTGTCTTGCTTTTGCTCTTGAAGCTTTTTGGGGAAGCAAGTCCTCCTCAAAGAATGGTGGATTTGAGAGTATTAGGTCAAAAGTTTGATTAGACGCCCACTCTCTTATATCTGCATTTATAATATCTATGCACCCGGAAAAAGGAGAAGCCTTAACGTTCTCCTCTGCTTGCAGAGCGCTCTCTTTATCAAGTTCCACGCCCACTACTTTGGCTCGCAAATTCCGCTGTGCCACCATCAAAGCGATAAGACCGCTCCCTGTCCCTATATCTAAGATGTTTTGAGCAGTATCCACTGAGGCCCAACTTCCCAACAACACTCCGTCTGTCCCTACTTTCATTGAACTACGATCGTGGAACACTCTGAATTGCTTGAAGTCAAAATATGCGTTTGCCATTAAGGTTATCTATATATTTGTTGCAAAGATAGAGAAAAAAAACAAGAGCAACGACAACGAGCTGCATGTAGGCTACGGTCTACAACTTAAATAAGTTTTCAATTTGCCATAACGCAAGGATATCAAGCGAGCAACTTCAAAAAGTTTCATCTGCTTGAAACTTTTGTGTCAACCGCATGATTTTTTTGTGTCAAGCGCTAGAAACTTTTGTGTCAAGGCTTGAAGATACTGAAGTGTACTGAAAAAATTGACTGGTTAAACTTAAAATCCAATATAGGTTTACACTGAAAATCTTTATTCCTATATGAGTTTACGCTTTGCACTTATTTAATACATGTCAGCTATAGTATAGATATTTTGGGGAGAGTTATTATTTTTGTACCTTTGTCATGCACTTTGGGATTTCTCTTTATGATTCTACAAAAAATATCTATCGCCAACTATAAAAACATCAAGCAGGAGTTTCTCGATTTTTCTCCTCACATCAATTGCTTTGTGGGGCAAAACGGACAGGGAAAGACCAACATCCTTGATGCTATCTACTATTTATCTTTCTGCAAAAGTTCAACGAACCCTACAGATGCATTTAATATTAGGCATGGGGAAGAGGGCTTTATGTTGCAAGGGGAATATATAAGCGATGTAGACTCAATATTGAAGGTGGCATGTAGTTTGAAGCAAGGCAAGAGAAAAATATTAAAACGGGATGGAAAAGATCTTCGCAAATTGTCGGAACATATAGGAAGCGTACCAATAGTAATGATCAGTCCTTCCGACCAGGGATTTGTAGAGGGCGGAAGCGAAGAGCGGAGAAAATTGTTTGACAGCATCATCTCCCAATATGACGTTTGTTATCTGGAAACACTGTTGAGATATAATAAGACGTTACAGCAAAGAAACAGCCTTCTTAAAGAAGAAACTATAGACTGGGACGTAATGGACGTCTTAGAAGAGATGATGGCCGACGATGCTACATATATATATAAATGTAGAGAAGGGTTCACCAAAGAGATAACTCCTCTCGTCACCAATATTTATTCTCAACTATGCAATACCGAAGGAGAGAAGATAGACCTTAGATATACGTCTCATTGTGAAAGAGGAAATCTGAAGTTGCAATTGAAAGACTGGCGAGAAAGGGAAAGAATAGTGGGGTACACCCTGCACGGAATACACAAAGACGAGTTGCAATTTGAGTTGAATGGATATCCAGTGCGCCGCGAAGGTTCTCAAGGTCAAACAAAGACCTTTTGTATAGCCATGAAGTTGGCCCAATTTGCTCTTCTCAAGAAGAAAGGAGAGCAGCGAACACCTATATTATTATTAGATGATATATTTGACAAACTGGACCAGGGTAGAGTGGAGCGCATTATAGAATTTGTTACCCAACAAAAATTTGGACAAATATTTATTACAGATACAGATAGAATCCGACTGGATAGAATATTAAAACAAACTCCTTACACAGATTGTCGTATCTTTGTAGTTCATTCCGGAGAAACCACTTCTAGTTATACGATAGGAGATGAGACGTAGCAAACCTAAAGAACTGGATAATATCTTAAACCAATTCCTTAGAGAATCTGGATTAGAAACACCTCTCAACCAATATAGGCTGATAGAAACTTGGTATACACTGAGAGACTATCCTCTTAAAACTTATACTGAACAGGCATATATATATAATCAGAAGCTCTATGTCAAACTTAACACACCCAGTTTAAGGGCAAATCTTATGATGCAGAGGCAAGAATTGATACGCGAATTGAACGACACTATAAAGGCAAATGTGATTGTTGATATAGTTTTTCTATAATTTTATAGACTTTTTTTACTAGTTCATAGTCTTCGTAAGTTAAATTTTGTAACTTTGCCCAACAAAGCAAAAACCATTTCATCAAATGAAACTTATATTGATGAGTAAACCTGAATTTTTTGTTGAGGAGCATCAGATTCTGAATGCTCTGTTTGATGAAGGTTTAGAAATTTTACACTTAAGAAAGCCGAATACAGAGCCAGTATATTCAGAAAGATTGCTCACCCTCATATCAGAGGAATATCGGAAACGAATAGTAGTGCACGACCACTTCTATTTGAAAAATGAATATAAGTTGAAAGGAATTCACTTGAATTCTAGAAACTCAGAAGTTCAGCCCAATTACAAAGGACATACTAGTTGCTCTTGCCATACCTTTGATGAAGTAAAAGCACACAAGAAGAAATGTGACTATGTATTTCTTTCACCAATATTTGACAGCATTTCAAAAGTCGATTACTCTTCTTCGTTCTCGCATCTAGAGTTGCAAGAGCAAGCTCAGAAAAAGGTAATTGACAAAAAAGTCATGGCATTAGGCGGCATTGACATTGAAAATATCCAGAAAGTCAAAGACTATGGTTTTGGTGGCGCCGTTTTATTAGGGGCTATCTGGAATAGATTTGACTTACATTCTACTCAAGATTTCAAGGAGTTGATAAATCATTTCCGTAAATTAAGAAAAATAGCAGAAAAAAATCAATAATTCCAATTTTAATAGTTTTAATACTATGAATAATAATTCTTTCATGATTTTCTCCGGTACAAAATCTAAGTATCTTGCAGAAAAGATTTGTGCCAATTTAAACTGCCCATTAGGAAACTTAGTAATTACTCATTTTGCTGATGGAGAATTTGAAGTATGCTACGAAGAATCTATTCGCGGACGCGATGTCTTCTTGGTACAATCAACCTTCCCCAATGCAGATAATCTGATGGAATTACTGTTAATGATTGATGCAGCCAAACGTGCTTCTGCTCGTAGCATCTGTGCTGTTGTTCCTTACTTTGGTTGGGCACGTCAAGATAGAAAGAGTAAGCCTCGTGTATCAATTGGAGCCAAATTAGTAGCAGATTTACTGAGTGTAGCTGGAATTGATAGACTAATAACAATGGATTTACATGCTGATCAAGAACAAGGTTTCTTTGATGTTCCCGTTGATCACCTATACGCATCTACTATAATGCTCCCCTATGTGAAATCATTGAACCTTCCTAATCTATGCATCGCAACCCCTGATGTTGGCGGCTCAAAACGTGCTAGCACTTATGCAAAATATTTAGATTGCCCGATGGTGTTATGTGATAAATCACGTAAAAAGGCCAACGTTGTTGACAGCATGCAAATTATTGGTGATGTCAAAGGAATGGATGTAATACTTGTTGATGATATCGTAGATACTGCTGGAACTATCACAAAGGCAGCTAATATTATGATAGAAAATGGCGCAAATAGTGTTAGAGCTATTGCCTCACATTGTATCATGTCTGGCCCGGCTGACGAACGTGTTGCTGCCTCTGCTCTCGAAGAAATCGTATTCACTGATAGTATTCCTTACAAAGGAACATGCTCTAAGGTTAAACAGATTTCTGTATCAGGAATGTTAGCTGAAACAATCCGCCGTGTGATGGATAATGAAAGTATCAGTTCGCAGTATTTGATTTAATAAAGCATATTCAATTTATAAAATATAAACTGCAGGATTTGCTCTGCAGTTTATATTTTTTCAAAGTATTCTATTTCATTATAAGTTATGGATGACAAGAAGCCTATAAATACTCAAGAAGAATTTGAACAAGTATTAAAAATATGTCGTGATTTATTCCAAAAAAAGATGCACGACTATGGAGCTGCTTGGCGTATCATGAGACCAACTTCTATTACAGATCAATTATATATAAAAGCAAATAGAATACGCTCTATAGAAACAAAAAAACAAAGTCTAATTAATGAAGGAATTGCTGATGAATTTATTGGTATTATTAATTATAGTTTAATTGGACTCATCCAGCTAGAATTAGGAGCCGCTGATATTGAAGATCATTCTGAAGCAGATATAATCCAACTATACGATAAATACGCAGCAATTACTTTAGACTTGATGTTGAAGAAAAATCATGACTATGACGAAGCGTGGAGAAATATGAGAGTCTCTTCGTATACAGATTTGATTTTAATGAAAATTTTCAGAACCAAGCAGATTGAAAATTTACAAGGAAACACAATAGTGTCAGAAGGTATCGATGCCAATTATATGGATATGCTCAACTATTCTGTATTTGCACTTATTAAACTAATAATTGAAGTATAGCAAACGACATATAATTAGATGGGTGGCTGTAAATTTTTGTAGATTATTTATAGCTGCTATATTTCTTGCCTCTGGGTTTGTAAAAGCAGTAGACCCAATGGGCATGTCTTATAAAATAAATGAATACTTAAAGGGTGTAGGAATCATGATATCTTATGATTCACTAATCCCTCTTTCTATTTCCTTTCTTCTTGGTATATCAGAGTCATTATTGGGCATTAGCTTATTCTTAGGAATACGTCGGAGATTAACAACATCTTCCATATTCTTGTTTATGTTAATAATGACAGCTATTACAACTTATATATACATATATAATCCAGTAAATGACTGCGGGTGTTTTGGAGATGCTATAACCTTAACACATCAACAAACTTTTATTAAAAATATTATTCTCTTAATACTTTCAACATATATTTTATTAGAGAATAAATTTATAAGAAGATTTATCACAGAAAGAAATCAATGGCTGATATCGACTTATGCCTTAGTTTACGTCGTGGGCCTAAGTTTATACTCCATTCACTACCTTCCTTTATTAGATTTTACTGCCTATAGAAATAATGTTGACTTAAAAACAGCTATCATAAATGGAGAAGACCCTAAATTACTAGGATTCTACCTAACATCTATTGACGGAAGAAAAGATTACACATTTGATATACTAATAGATACAAATTATACATTCCTTCTTACAATACCAGAAATTGCAACAGCTGATGATGGATGCAATGACCGAATAAACGATTTATACGATTTTTGTGAAGAAAATCATATAAGTTTTTATGGTGTTATTACATCTGACAGTATGGATTTAGCAAATTGGCAAGATCGAACAGGAGCTGCATACCCTTTTCTAAAAGGAGATGAAATGCAATTAAGATATTTAGTTCGTTCTAATCCGGGACTAGTTATTCTTAAAGATGGGATAATTAAAGAAAAATGGAGTAATAATAATCTACCAGAATTGAATTCGGATATAAAAAACATAGAAAATAAAAATAAATTCCCTTTAACACGATTACTTTTCTGGTTTATTGTACCTTTGTTGGTAATAATATTCCTAGATACAATATTTGACATCTATAAGAATTATAAACACTTTATTCTAAAACTTTTTAATATAAAACAACATGAGAAAGAAAATTGTAGCAGGTAATTGGAAAATGAATATGAACCTGCAAGAAGGAATTGCTCTTGCAAAAGAGTTAAATGAAGTATTAACAAAGGAGCAGCCTAACTGCGACGTTGTAATTTGTACTCCTTTCATCCATCTAGCATCTGTCTATAATGTGTTAGATGAGAAAGTTGTTGGACTTGGAGCAGAAAATTGTGCAGATAAAGTTAGCGGTGCATACACAGGAGAGGTTTCTGCTGAGATGGTTAAATCTACTGGAGCACAATATGTAATACTTGGACATAGCGAACGTCGTAGCTATTATCATGAAACTACTGAGATTCTTAAAGAAAAAACTAAATTGGCCTTAGCAAATGGTTTGAAAGTTATTTTCTGTATTGGTGAAGTTCTTGAAGAAAGAGAAAGCAACAGACAAAATGAAGTCGTTAAGTCTCAATTGGAAGAATCTCTTTTTGAATTATCCAATGAAGATTTCTCAAACATCATTTTAGCTTATGAACCCGTTTGGGCGATTGGTACAGGCAAGACTGCCACAGCAGAACAAGCTGAAGATATGCATGCTTTTATTCGCCAGACTATAGCTGAGCAATTTGGTCAAGAAGTTGCAGAAAACGTATCTATTCTTTATGGTGGTAGTTGTAAGCCTAGCAATGCCAAAGAAATTTTCTCAAAGCCCAATGTTGATGGTGGCTTGATTGGTGGTGCTGCTCTGAAAGTTGCAGACTTCAAAGGCATTATTGATGCTTGGAACTAAGCGTTAAATATTACAATAGGGGTGTATGCCCCTATTGTATTAAATAAAATATTAATGAAACATTATATTCTCATATTGCTTTTATTCACATTTTGTATAAGTTCATTTGGACAAACTTTTACAGAACATCTAAGTGCTAACAACTCTAAAGGTAGTTTAATCCTAATTCAAGATTCTGAAATAAAAGAAATTGTAAATAATTCAGATAAAGGGAAAGAATTCCTACATCTATGGAAAGAAAAAGCAAAACAAAATAAATTATCCTCCGGACAAAAACGCAAAGCACATGGTTTTAGAGTACAAGTATATACAGGAGGAAATTCTCGACAAGATAGAATAGAAGCAAGTAGAATAGAGAATAAATGTAAAAATACATTTCCTGAAATATCTGTATATAGACAATTTGTTTCTCCTAGATGGATTTGTAGAATAGGAGATTTCAAAACTTATGAAGAAGCATCAGAATACTTAAATAAGATAAAAGAATTACATATTTCCAAAGAGGCGAGAATTGTTAAGTGTATAGTTTATTTACAATAACCACACAAACATGGAAGAAAAAAATATTGCCGAAAATTTTGAGAAATTAAAATCTAATTTTCTTGAGATTTTGAATTGTATAGGTGAGGACACTAGGCGAGACGGATTAATAAAAACTCCAGAGCGTGTAGCAAAATCATTAATGTCTCTTACTAGAGGATATAGCATGGATCCTATATCCATACTTAATTCTGCCAAATTTTCGGAAGAATATAAACAAATGGTTATTGTGAAAGATATAAGTTTCTATTCTTTATGTGAACATCATATACTACCATTCTTCGGGAAGGTACATATTGCCTACATTCCTAATGGCTATATTACAGGATTATCTAAAATTGCTAGAGTCGTAGATGTATTTTCTCATCGTCTTCAAGTACAAGAAAGAATGACTCTTCAAATAAAAGAATGTATAGAAAAGGCTCTTAATCCATTAGGGGTTATAGTCGTTATTGAAGCTCAGCATATGTGTATGCAAATGAGAGGTGTCGAAAAAGATAATTCAACAACGACTACTTGTGATTTTTCTGGGGTATTTGAGGACCTATCAAAACGCAATGAATTTTTTCAAGCAATTCACCTCAAGTAGAAGAATTAGTCTTTCCAAAGAAATGAGAATGTTCTAAAAAGCCACCAGCCTCCTTTTCCTCCAATACGAATATACAAGTATAATAGTTTAAATAAATAACCATTTAGCATACTTGTAGAAGATTCTAGGACCTCTACAAATAATTCTTCAGCCTTATTCGTATTTTTTTCACGCCACAAATATCCTGCCAGTATTGTTTTTCTAGCTAGTAAAGATTGTATAGCTTTAGATGATTCTTTTACAAGATTTTCTACTGTATTTATCGCTTGTATTGTATCATCTAATCGCTCTGAAAAAGAACTTCCTGTTAGACTATCTGTATGTTGATAAATCGAATGGTATGCCTTATTCTTTATCCACCCAACAGACGGATTATTTTTCAATACTCTAACTCCGAGTTCCCAATCATCCCATTTTCTCAAAGTATTATTCCATCCTCCTATAGCAATAAGAAAATCTTTCTTTAAGACCATACTTTGAGTTGACAACATACCAGTTAAAATCTGATCTACTATTGACTTTGTATAATAGCCATGCCTTATTTTAATTTCCCCACTAGGATATACCATTCTAGTTTTACAAGCTATTAAATCAACACCTTTATTATTGAGAATATATTGATTTACATCTTCAAGAAAATCCCGACTTAGAATATCATCTGAATCAAAAAAATATACATACTCTCCATTAGCCTTATACAGTCCTATATTTCTTGCTTTCGCAGCACCTAAAGATGGAGCTGATAATAATCTGATCTTAAAAGTTTCAGAATTACATTCTTGATAGAAATCTTGACAAATTTGCAAAGAAGTATCTGTTGAATTATTATCAACCAGTAACAATTCTATTGGGCGATAGGTTTGCGTATAAAAAGACCTTAATGTATCCGTTAAAAACGCTTCTCTATTATGATAAGGAACAATAATTGAAATTAACATCTATTGTTAGTTTTTTGAATATACTGTATTCCTTTATACATATCTCGGAATAAAGATAATGATAATCTTAAATTAAACTTTGATGCTATAAGTGCATATTTTAGAATTCTAAGTACAGCCGAAAAATACCCATAAAATAACATCAAAACTGCTCCCTTTGAATATCTGACCTTAGGACTAGTAAAAAATTGATTACCCGTAGTATTATCATTCGTAATCACAATGGTTTTAGGTATAAAATATATTATTAATCCCTTTTGTGATGCTTGATGTATAAAAACTTCTTCTTCTCCACAAGCTAAAAAATCAGAACCTAACCCAAAACGGCAATCAAATTTAGGAATATCACTACCTTTTCGATAGGCAATTTCCCAAGAACATACATAAGATTTTTTGGGCCGTTTTTTATACTCATATGGAACATCTGAATATCGTCTTAATAAATTCCCTTCCTGATTTTCTCCTCTAAAAGTAATAATATCTGCCTGTGGATATTCTATAAACGATGTTATTATCCTCTGAAAAAATGTTTCACAATAACGAGTATCATCATCAGATAATAATAATATATCTCCAGTAGCATAAGTTATTGCGTGATTTCTATTTGCTGATAATCCTCTACCATGCAGTATAACAATCTTAACATCCTCTCTATCTAAAATTTCTTGAGGTATTTCAATTGTCTCTTTTTGTTCTGTAGAATGTTGCCAAGATATTAAATAAGAAATATAAGGCAATGATTTACAAAGTATATTAGGAACTTTGTAAATACCTTCATCAATGGTACAAATAAGTAACTCTAACTTTAGGTTCATCTTATCTTGTACGTTGCATATATCTTATACCTTCAGCCTGATGGCGCATCATTGGCCAAAAATGGCACAAACCATTAATAGCAGAATCTATTGAAAACTTCAAACATATCCACCAAGCTTTACTACCATATAAATAATAGGTTAGAGCCCCCTTACTACGTTGCACTCCAGCATCAACATAAACTAGTGTTTTTTTCAATAGGGTAGAAGTTTCTGCTATCTTAATAGGAAAATATTGCATTTTTAATCCAGCCCGTTTTGCATCCTCAATCCAAATATCTTCTTCTCCGCAAGTCAAAAACTTAGTTCCAAGTCCAAATCTTTCATCAAACCTAAGCTTTCCTTGTATTTTAGTTCTTCTACAAACCATCTCTATCATTGAGATAGAATAGGTCTCAGGCATTCCCAATATGGTTAATTCTTCTTGGGGATATGATTTGAGGAGGACTCCATTATAAGTACTTGCTTGAAAAAAGGCAATATCTAGATCTTGATTATTATCAAATAGTTTGAAAATAATATCAAAACTATTTATATCTATATGCGTGTCATCATCTACAAACATAACAAGCTCACTTTTTGCCTTTTCTAGGGCTAAATTCCTATTAGCTGACAATCCTTGTCCTTTATGCTTGAAAAGACTAACATCTGAACGTCTGATAAGTTCCTGAGGTATAAGGTCTAAATACCTATCATCTGTATACTGATATGACACAATATATCTGATTCTCTCATCTGGCGGATTTAACATCTCATCAACTCTTACTATACCTTTATTTAGAGAGCAAATTAAAACATCTATTTGTGTCATTTTATAAAGAGAATTTATTTATGGTTTCTATTATATATATAACTTCTTGTTCTGTAAGAATTGGACTAATAGGAAGACTTAGCTCTTCTTGAGAAAATCTTTCTGCATTTTTATAATGACATTTATTATAATCTTTGTAAGCCAATTGTTTATGAATAGGTATAGGATAATGTACTAAAGTTTCAATACCATTCTTTTCTAAGTATTTTTTCAGAATATCTCTATATTTTGTACACAATGGATATATGTGATATACACTATCATCTACTATACCTTTATATGGTAAATCTATATATGGCGATCTAATTAACGTTGAATATTTTTGAGCTATCTGTTTACGGATTTTATTTTCTGCGTCCAATCGCTCTAATCTTAGAGTTAAAATTGCAGCTTGGATCTCGTCCATCCTACTATTCAAGCCTAAATATGTATGAAAATATTTAGATGAAGCCCCATAATTAGCTAATGTCTTTATGAGTTTTGAAAGTTCTAAGTTATTAGTAGTTACAGCTCCAGAATCTCCTAATGCTCCTAAATTTTTACCTGGATAGAAACTAAAAGCTGCAGCATCACCTAAATTTCCTACTTTTTTATTTCCGAAAATAGCTCCATGTGCCTGTGCAGCGTCTTCTATAACTTTCAAATTGTTATCATGGGCTATTTTCATAATTACATCCATTTTACAAGGTTTTCCATACAAATGAACAGGAATTATAGCCTTGGTATTAGGAGTTATCAATTCATCTATCTTTGATACATCAATAAGGAAGTCCTCATTCACATCACAAAAAACAGGTTTTAATCCGGAACGAGTTATAGCTTCTGCTGTGGCAATAAACGTAAAAGCGGGAACAATTATCTCATGCTCATTTGTCCAATTGTTCAAAATTTTCATTGATGTAAGAATCAATGTCAAGGCATCTAACCCATTAGCTACATTTACACAATATTTTGTACCACAGTACTGAGCAAAAGCATTTTCAAATTTTAGATTCTCTTGGCCATTCAAATATCTTCCAGAACTAATAACCTTATGAACTTCTCTTGAAATCTGAGGCTCATAAGATTTTATTAGTTTCTCCATATCAAAATAAGGTATATTCATATTTGAGCAAGACTTTGTAAATTAACATTGTAAACATCATAGCAAACTCCATGCCCGCCAAATCCTTCTTTCTGAAAGACTAATCCTTCATTTAGAAATTGGCCAGATTTTTCTGTTGAAATACCAAAATCAAAATATTTATGAGATAGTCTCATCTCTGAAATGATATCAGAAAATAATAGATCTAAAGCTCCAAGTTCTCTACCTTCCTTAGAAGCTGCAATATATTGTGCATGTGCAACTCTATCTGTCATGTAGAGTAATACCCCAGCTAATAACTCATTATGCTCAGAATGTATTGTATAAAGCTTTATATTATCCGGAAAGTTTGTTGCTAAATAAGTTATCTCGGATAAAGAATGTACCGGACTTACATCATGGCGCTCCTTCAATACACTTTCCAATAACCCCCAATACGTTGGCAAGATATTATTATCTGATTTAATAACTAACGGTATACCCTGTGCCTTATGAATTTTTCTTTTTCTTAGCTGCGAAAATAGGATAGGGGAGCATAAATCTATTGTAGTAGATAGATTGCAAGCCGACATTTTTGCCCCTGCCAAAAATAACCAATAAAGATCTTCTTGTGTTGGCTTACGATGATATATGTAGGGAATAGGTTTATATACAAGTTCCTTATAACCAAGAGCTATATAATAACCAGCCATATCCCTTAAAATATCTTTCAACAAAGTTGTTTTCACTTTTTCTGTTAATAAAAGACCGCCATAAGTTAATCCATGGTGGGAATATACCACATCTTTATAAATAGGAGATACGGATGCTGGAAATAATGCTATACATTTATCTTTATCATCAAAAAATAGAAGAGACGCATCTTGAATCCGTTGGGCATGGTAGTCCATATACGAACGATGGAATAAAAAAGTCGCATTTCTAGAATTTACGACAGTCTGATTCCAAACGGACTTATATTTCTCTTCGTATTTTTGTAGTTTTATCATATAAATCAAAGAACTGCCACTTCCTGGCTAAACTCTTCTAATGAATGTACATACTTTGATGAATCATACTTTTCTGAAGCTAAACAAAGACATACAGCTTCATTTGTGAAATCATATAATTCACACCACACCATTGGTTCAATCAATAAACCTTTGGTTGGTTCATCTAAAATATATTCAGTAAAGTCCAAACCATTATAGCTAACTTTTACTTTGAATGAACCATGCAAAGCTACTAAAACTTCAGAACAAGTTCTGTGGGCATGTTTGCCCCGTATTTGATTTTGCTTTACATTGTATATCCAAAAAGAGCGCTTAACATCAAATGGGATATCATGTTCTAAATCTGCAACTGCTAACTCTCCACGCTCATCTTTGAATTTTGGAAAGTCTATTATAATATCAGGATTATATTTACCCATTTTATTGTTCTGTATTATACGGAACAAAGTTATAATAATATATTTAATATATGTAAAATGCAAGTAGAAAAATCATATCAGGAATTTCTTATTAAACATAATCATGATTCCTAAACTTTCATTGTATAATAAAATTGTACCATGTTTCTATTTCTATTCTACAGAAAACAGGTCTACTTTTGGAGGTTTTGTAAATGTCTTATTTCCAATGAGATAAAAGATGTAAAAAACTGGGCTTTCTTCGGTATTTACTAGGAAAAACTAGGTATTTACTAGGAAAATTTCGGTAACTACTAGTTTTACTTAGTAAATGCCGAAGAAAAGGGCTACATTTATATAAAGATTTTTGGTAGAATATTGCTTTTGTAAGTTGACGTTCCAATTTCTGAATTTCCTTGGAATAAACCTTAATGCCTTTTGCATCGCCCATCCTGAATGCATCCAGCTTCTTTTGCTTGGCCACATCCAGTTGCTTATTAAGTTCTGCAATTTTGCTCTTTGCCTGCTCTGAGTTTACAATCAGTTGTACGGTCTTAATATCTGCCATAAATAAAAACGTGTTACTAATGGATTATGCTCCAAAAGTAACACGTTCATTATTATTATAAAAAGACTACCAACTTAGTCCCCATAGTAGTTTTTATAGTCATTCCTATGGTCACGATCTAAGAAGTGACGTTTACCAGTTCGTTTGTAAAGTTCAGAATCTTCAGGTCGCCTTTTGGGTAGCTTCTTCCTCTCATGCTCCCTCGCACTCGCCTTCCACCCCTCAATGTTCGCATCGCGGAATTCCTTGCTCGTAATCATACCGTAAACCCAAAAGGCAACGAGGACAACGAGGAACGCGATAAGAATCCACATGATGATATTC
>CALCHR010000190.1 GCA_937901185.1 uncultured Bacteroidales bacterium | reverse complement strand
ACTCGCGACCCCAACCTTGGCAAGGTTGTGCTCTACCAACTGAGCTATTTCCGCGGCTACGGTGTCTTTCTCTTAAGACGGGTGCAAAGGTATATAATTCTTATTTCCCTACCAAATTTTTGATAAGTTTTTTGGAGAGGCGCCTTGTTTCTACGGGCTTCTCATCAGCTGTTCTGCAGGGGCTTTTTAGTTTTGTATGACCACTACGTCGGAGGCGTAGGAGATGCGGTAGCGAAAGAGGGGGCGTCCGCTTTTGCCGCCGTCCACCACTCCGTTGTTGTTCAGGTTGTAGGTGCGTCCGCAGGTGGTACACTTCATTTTTTCGTAGCCGTCAAACTGGGTGCGGCGCTGGATATAGCTTTCGTCGTAGCAGTTGGGGCAGACGAGGTCGAAGGCCACGTTGTAGAAGTTGCTGTTCAGGTCGGGCAGCGAGGGTGTGCCGACGATGAAGCCGGAGATGTAGATGGGGCGGCCGTACTGGTCGAGCGCGGTACGCGGTGCGGCGTAGCTGTTGCCGTCGTAGTCTTTGAAGAGGGTGTGGGAGGCGGAAAATTCCACCGTGCAGAACATGCCGGGATTGTTGAGCGCTTTATACAAGGGCCGGGCAGAGGTGACGGGGGTAAATCTGAGGAAGGCGCGATGGTTGGAGTAGAGGTTCTCCACATCGCTTTCGCAGCCCCCCATCAGCAGCAAGGCTGCGAGCAGGCTTACTATATTCCGAAATATTTTCATCTTCAGAGTTTTACAGCACCCCACAGGCCTTCTGCCGTTTGGCTTTTTGGCCTATGGGTGTTTGATTTTTGGCTATGCCGTTACGCTCAACACGTTGGCCAGCATGTCTGCCGCCTGCTGCAGGGGCTTGCTCACCATGCCCTTCATGAAGAAGTTGACCTCGGCGCCCACCGTCACGCGCATCTTTGCGCCTTGCTCGCCGTGAGGCAGCAACTGTATCCAGAGGTAGAGTTGCAGCGGAGCGCCTTCGCTGGCAAACTTCAAGCACTTCGGCGCGTCGCGCTCCACGATGCGCAGCACCAGTTGTCCCACGGGCGATGCCATCGAGATGCTGTCTTCCTCGAAGCAGACGTTCTCCAGCTGCTTGCGGGCCTCTTCTATCTTGTCGGCCGGCACTTTCTCCGCCATTTTCTCGGCGGCTGCGGGGTCGGAGAGCATATCTTTGAGTCCTTGCAGATTGCGCAGGTCGCTAAAGCGGGCATACACCACCTCGGCGGGCTGCGCCAGGTATTTCACTTCACTTTCAAATTTACTGATACTCATAGAGCTGTATTCTGTTATGGTTTCTGTGCCACAAAGGTACAAAATAGTTTACACGCCGCCAAGCCGCTCTTGTCCCTGCCCTGCTTATATATATATTATATGTGTATGGGAAGCCCCCTCCCATCCTCCCCCAGAAAGGAGAGGTGCTCTTTTTCGCCTTTGTAATCGACTGAAAATCAAGGATCATTTTCGGCCGTTTCTTAGGTAAAAGCTAGGTGAATTTCGGTAACTACTAAGAAAATTTTGGT
>CALCHR010000189.1 GCA_937901185.1 uncultured Bacteroidales bacterium | reverse complement strand
ATTTTACCAGGCTCTTACTAAAAGCTTCCATAAGGCTGTCAAAATAAGCCTTATTAACTACCAGCTTCTCCTTAGTCTGTGAAGAAAAATCAGGATGTGAAATAAATACTGCGCAAACGCCACGAAGACCTACCAGATAATCGGAAGGCTTAAGTTCAATGGCCGGACGCAAATTTTTATACTTATTAATTAGTGTTTCCCAAGCGCTTATAACTGTCTTAGAAAGACACTGGACATGAGTACCACCAAGATAGTTTGCAAGCAGATTAGTATATCCAAAGTATCTATCTTTAGTATCGGAAGTATATCTCATAGCTACCTTCATAGACTCGCCGGCGTCATTTTTAACTTCGATAGTCGGAATGTCTACGTACGTAGCAATCTTATTATCTTCTTCTTTAATAAGGTCAAAGATAGTACAATCAGTATTCTGCTCTTCACCATCAATAATACAACGTGCTCTAAATCCAAGAGCGCTTGCAATTTTACAACGACTCATAATAAAGTCATGCGGAATTTTTGCAGAATGGAAGTACTTCTTATTAGGAACAAATGAAGCTGAGGTGCCGTGAAGCTCCTCTGTCTTGCCTTTATTAACTTCTACATCAGCAGAACCGTGGGCAATGACTTCTACGTACTTTCCACTTCTACGAGATCTTACCTTAAACTCTTCAGAAAGAGCATTAGTAACAGTCATACCAACGCCATTAAGGCCCGCAGAATAGTTATAAGAATTATTATCAAACTTGCCTCCGGAGTTTGCAATAGTCATAAGCACTTCAAGTACTTCTTTTTCCTCTCCAGACTCAAGCTTCTTTTTGCCATGAGGAATTCCTCTACCAAAGTCATGTACGGTATATCTATTTTCTTTCGTGTCTACATCGACTACCAGCTCAGTTGAATGACCTGCTGAGACTTCATCCATAGCATTATCAAACATTTCAGAAAACAATGATCTTGGATCATTTGCTTCTCCAATATACATACCACTTCTCAGCTGAATGTGCTCAATATCATTTAAAACTTTAATATTATCAGAAGTATATTGTTTTGACATTATTTTACTCCTTAACTCATTTTACTTTATATTATACAATATATTTTTGTAAAAAAAATAAAACCTGTCATATTTCAGGCAGGTTTTATTTATGTAATTACTTAGTTAGCTCTTTAAGCTCTTTTGCTTTTTGCATTCCTTTTGTAAATGCAATTGTATCATCAATATACTTGCTAAGCTGATCAAGGAAATCAGAGATATCTAGGTTTGCAGCTTCAAGTCCTGCTTTTACCGTATCAATAACAAGCTGTTTCTTTCCTTCACCATCTAGCTGACTTGCTTCAGCCTCTTTCATTGCAGCATCTGCAATTGACATTATAAGGGTCCAAATTTCAAGAGAGTTTTTACCCTTAAGATTCTTTACAAAATTTACGATTGCAAAGTATGCTGCGATACCAGCTGAAATTAGTCCTGCAAGTCCGGTGATCAAGAGCAATAATTCCTGAACAATTTTAATAACTTCCATTCGTGTAAAATCCTTTCTTAGTTGTTATTTTTTAGTGTCTGTAAACTTAGCAACAGTTCGAGAGTCATACATTTTCTTTAGTGCCTCAGTATCACTCATCGGAATTACTATCAGTTCATTAACTTCCGGAATAACATCACTGTGGACATAATCATTTCCTCCAAGATCTTCATAGTCCCCAACAAGTTTAAAAAATGCATGATGTTCCATTTCTGACCAACACTTAGAAGGATTAAGTTTGTCAGATGTCATAAGTCGATATTCATCTAATAATTTTTCGCGCAAAGCATTTTTCTCGCGAGCCTCTAATCTGTCAAGGCGGGCATTGAGTATTCTTTGATTCTCAGCTACTACTGACTGAATCTGCTGACAAGTTGCTAAGATAGCAGTATCAGCTGATTGAAGCTGCTGTTGAATTTGTAAGCTTTGCTCACGGTAACCAGGTAAAGACGCTACTGCAGTTTCTAAAGCGGTAAGCCTTTGCTCACGAACTCTTTCCTCTTCTGCTCGTCTTTCTTTTTCTAAACGCTCGTCCTCTCTGTGCTTTTTAGCTGCTTTTGGTAAACCGACTATTTTATTAAATAGTAGCGTGAGTACCAGAGTAATAACCACAGAAATCGCGGTTACTACAAAAGTGTTTTCATACCACATTGGAAGCAATCCCCTTTTCACATTTTATTTTAATTAGAGTAAAGCTTCACTTGCTGTACTCATATATCTCTATTAATTTAGCGTATTATTAAAATAATAATTTATTAAAACAAATTGGGTTAACTGTGTAGGCTAACCCAATTAAATATTATTATTCTTCTTTAATTGTTATGGGCTTACCAAACTTAAAACGTAACTGATAAGTATCTGTCGAGTTAAGATGTGCTATCTCTAAAGCAGGTACTTGACCAATAGTTGTATTATCAGCAGTATCAAGCCAGATCTCATTAGCAGTAATTTTTGTTGCGTCAACAATATCTATAGTTGCTTTATTAAGTATATTTGCATTAACTATATTAGCATTATTAATACCTGCGGTAGCCACACTACTAATATTGGTTATATTAGCATTTTTAATAACAGCTTTATCAATATTAGCAGTAGCTGGTTTAGTGTCATCATTACTTTGGACATTAAGCGTTTGCGGAATAGTTGCAACTGCTGTTACTTCTAAAGAAGACGTTGTGGTTTTACTTGTTACATTTAGATCATTCTTAACTGTTGTATTACCATTTACAGTTAATACACTACCAGGTGTAGCATCTCCAGCAATAGCTAAACTTTCCAAATTTGTTTCTTTTGCATTTAACTTTTGAAGATTAGTAGCACCAGTAACTGTAATAGCATCTGTAGTTATTTTAGCAGTACCGTTATTTTGAACTTTAAGCTCACCAGGGATAGTCGCGTTATCTATATATGCTTGTGCATTATAGTGATTAGTGACATTAAGCAATGGTGTTTTTACACTTGTTTTAGCTGTAATTGCCCCGGCATCTGTTGAATCAGCGCTAGTTCTTTCACCAACTACTAAGCTTGTTTTTACAGTTGCATTTCCGGACACTACAAGATCTTTGGTAATTGAAGCATTTCTTCCGACATCAATATCACGTTTTGCAATAATGTCTTCTTCTGCTGTGATATCAAATTTAGCTACAATACAACCACCCTTGTCAGCAGTGGCAGGAGAGCTAGGCGTACCAACATTAATATTATCTTCAACTGCGAGATTGCCGTTAAGAACAGTATTACCAGCTTGTACTTCTAATCCTTTAGTTAGTGTAACAGGGGACTCGATTGTCACAGTACCATTCTCTTGTCTGCTATTAATTGTATTTACCTTTACCGTATCAACTGACACAGTATGACCAGCAGTAACATTTAAAGCATCATTAACACTAACCCCTGTATCATCAGCGGTATTTTCGATAACCTTAGTATCAATAACAGGTGTATTGAGTCTATTTTTTGCAGTAATTGTATCAGCAGTGAAATCACCACTGACTTTAATAGAATTTTCTGTTTCACCGTGCTCGATTTTCGGTAATAAAGAAGCTGGAGTACGCTTCCAAGCATCGTTAACGTACGAAAAGAGCTGTAAATTATGCGTAGCAGTGCCTTCAACAGGCTCGTTTGTAAATGAAACACCTACAAAGAAATCACCCTTATCACCATTAATTGTATAAGTTACATCCAAATAATTTGAGTCTAACTCAGACTCAGACTGACGATATAACATTTCGGTAAAGTAATCCTTAACACCAAGAGAAACATGGTCATGTAAGCGTAAATGAGCATAAATTTTATCAACACCCTCGCCTAATGTGCTAGCAATAATTGCGGGGTCGAAATTTTTAATTTCAACATAATAACCAGCTAACACAAATACTAAAGTTTTAGCCTCTGCCTCATAGCTCTTGATAAAACTGTCGGTAAAACCATTAAGGGCCGTACGAAGTCTATTCGTACGCTCAGTATTTAAACGTGCTTCGGGGTCATAATAAGTAGCGGAATTCTCAATAGCGATATCTTCAATATTAGCCTGTCCTCTACGGGAACACGGAAATACATTTATATCAGTACTAGGGAGAAAAACCCTATCGTTATTTAGTAATAATCCATTTTTAATTTCTGCCATTGTATATCTGAGCTCCTCCGCTATTATTTGTTTCCACGTTTTTGTTGGATATGCTAAGTTCCCATTCAACTAATAACACAGTAGTTGTGGACCACAAAGCTATTTCTTGAACATCCCAGTCACCACGAGCATCCGCTAAAAAGTAATAAGCTGAAAAATCAGTAATATCCTCAGTGCCTACACTATAAAGCGCAATCTGATTAAAGTCATCTGTTATTGCAGCCCGCGAAACCTCAAAGCTATAAATAACTTTTACCTGAGAAGTATCACTATCACTAAGAATAGAGGGTGTCTGTGCTAATGACTGCCAATATGAGCTAGGCGTTATAGCAGTTGGGCTAGCTCCTACTGGATGTTGTGAATTATTATAAAATAGTCGAATCTTGTTTGGCAACAAACTTTTTGCTTCCTCGTAGGCGCCAATTAAACAATAACCTAAAAATTTAAATAACTGTGCAGTTCCGTT
>CALCHR010000188.1 GCA_937901185.1 uncultured Bacteroidales bacterium | reverse complement strand
CGAGAAGGCTGGTAAGTTCTTTTCATTGCCATAACGATATCGTTTTTGTGTTTGTGTCAATTAATTTCACATCGATTACGTCTGTTCGTAATCTTCTGCGAGGTGCAAAGGTAAGCCTTTTTTCCTATTTCGCAAAAATATTTCAAATAAAAACGTCCTCGATTCGTGTTTTACCCCATTTTTCACCCTTGAAAAGCTTTGATATTACCCCTTTTAGCTCATAAATTGCTGTTACATATCCTTAAAGAGGTCCACCTCGCCCTGTTCGACCTTTCTATACATATCGGCAAGCTCGGCTACAACGGGCGAAACCAATTCGATGGTATCTTTGATAGTTTCGGTGCGTTTTTTGTCGCCTTTTATGCGGTAGAGCATTGCGGCATAGAGTGCACGAAAACAGATTTCTGTATCCGAAACATCCTCCTTTTTTATCATATCCTCAAGGAGACCGGGGCACTGTTTCCAATAGGTATCGAGACCAACGCTCACCACGCCAACATTGGCAGTAAGCGGCTTTCGCCGTTCAACCTTGAGGTTTTCAGCCGCCAACAAAACGGCAGAACCTGCAACCAAAACAAATATCAGTATTTTACGCATGCTTTTCTTTCGCTAATAATCCCTTTGACGTGAAAAATATCATAGAAAGTCCATTTGTGGCAACACTTCATTTTGGCAAAGTTGCACTTTTTGGCAAAGGCGGAAACTCGCCAGCGAGAATCTTATCCGGCATGAGCCTGGCCAAAGCTATGTTTTCCTCGATTTTGCCGGCCTTATCCACATAGATGACGCTTTTGGCGGCCTGTTCGGCGGTTGTCGTTTTGCCACACCATTTTGCACCCTCTATGATGACGCCTCCGACACCTTCCCTGGAAATAAGGTCAAAAACTCTTTTCTATAGGCTTTTATTATGGGAACTATATACTTAACTTCTTTTTGTTCTTTTTGCTCCACAGCACCATCTTGAGTGCTTGTCAGTACGTGGGCAGTACCGCCCCAACCGTGCTCCCAATCCGGAAAGCGCCGTTGGTTCTCGTGTACGACCCGCTCGACAATCACGAGATTGCCTTCGGGGTCGTCCACTTCGCACTCCGGTGCTTTCCGCGATGGTGTGCTCGGCTTACGGGGTCGGTACTGCCCACCCATGCACGGGCGCGTATGGCGTCACTCGTCGCATCCCCGCTCTGCCAGAGACGTTTCTTTCGGCGTAAGCTTGTGCATCCATCCGCATCTGTGCGGCCTATGGTTTAGGGTGGAATACCACCCGTCACCATATCCACGCACATCTGCGGCGTCTGCACAATCCCGCCTCGCTCAACGTCTCCGGCCCCACGGCTGATGCTCCTCGTTTTGCCCGCGCTAGTAGTCGAGCCGATTCTTTCTGAGAATCGGCGCAAGCGATTGGCGCTTGCACCGATTGGGTGCAATAATTGACTTTCAGACCTTGCTTTGCACAAGAAGCCGCGCTATGCGCGGCTCTAAGGCGCAGAATGCGCCGCAATAATAAATCGGAAACGTCGCGACTGATAGCGCGACAGAGCAAGGAGAAGCGCGACAGGAGACCCGAGAGCGCTCAAGTGACGGGATGCGTAATGCGCCGCGAAGGTGCGCCGATTGGCGTAGGATGTGGTATTCCACTCCAAGCCAAGCGGTGTGCATGCGCGAGTGCAGAACGCATCTTACGGCACTTGAGCAACCGAGGGTTGGCGCTGCGCGCGAACCGAAGCGACAGAGCGCCACGTGCAACGGCGGGAAATGCCGGGAAACAAGGCGGACGGTGGGAAGATGGCGGTGTAGCCGCGACGGACTCGCACCCGAAGGCAATCTCGTGATTGCAGAGCGGTGCGAGGACTAAACGGATGCGCCGCAAGCTTCCCAACTAAACGCCGCCCGGCATTTTCCGCAGATTAGCAAGCACTCAAGACGGCACTGTGGAGCAGGGGAAGAAGTTAAGTATATAGTTCCCCTCACTTTTCTCCGCCGCTGATGTTCAGCCGCACAT
>CALCHR010000187.1 GCA_937901185.1 uncultured Bacteroidales bacterium | reverse complement strand
ATACCGAGCCGATTTTCGGCTCGGTATATCATATCTGACGGTGTCAGATATATCATGGAGCGTAGCTCTATATCATATCGCGCAGCGATATATCATTAAAAAAATCAGGAGCAGATGACCCTGCTCCTTTTGTTTAACTTAAAATGAATTGTCATTACGAATTATCTTTTGCCGTTTTGCAAGAGGCTATAAGAAGCCTGCGGATATTTCCGCACATTTTTTGGGCTTCATCATAGGTTTTCTTGTCTATGCGATTTGTTTTATACATAAGCCTGAGCCAATAGTTTGTCTCGTTTGATTCTTTCAGTGCTATTTCCAGCTTTGCCACAAAATCTTTTCTGCTCTGTGCATATTGGGCTTCATAAATATTTGCACCCACAGAGGTTGCTGCACGGGCAAGCTGTGTTGTCATATAAGAACTCTTGGGAACCTTTATATTATCCACAAGGTTAACTATGGTTACAGAAAAATCGAAAGACAAATCAAGAAGTTTATTGTCGCTCATAACAGCATCTCCTTTTTTTATAAATCCTGATTATGTAAAATGAGAATAATAAAAATGATATATCGTCCTGACGGACGATATGATATACTGCCATAGGCAGTATGATATATTTCAGTAAAACTGAAATATGATATACAGAGCCGACCGAGGTCGGCTCTGTATTGTTATCTTCTGAGCATTTTTATTGCTTTTATCTTTATAAAAAGATAAAATAAAATTAGATTTAAAATAGCTGGTTCTTCACAAATTTCTAGTATATACATACAATCACCTTTTCACCTTTGATTATAACATATCTTTTTATTTTTACAACTAACATATTTTATGCAATTTCGCAATGTACATTATAAACAACCATTCTAATAATTTAATTCTATGAAAGTATACAATTTTGGTGCGGGCCCTTCTATTCTCCCGCAAGAAGTAATGAAAGCAACAGCTGAGGCTTGCGTTGAATTCCAGGGTATGGGTTTATCCTTAATGGAAATCAGCCACAGAACCAAAGAGTTTCAAGCGGTAATGGATGAAGCCCAGGCTTTATTTAAGGAACTTCTAAATATCCCGGAAGGTTATAGTGTTTTATTTGTAGGAGGAGGCGCTAGCTTAGAGTTCTGCATGGTTCCTTACAATCTATTAGAGAAAAAAGCAGCCTATCTCAACACTGGTGTTTGGGCTAAAAAAGCTTTGAAAGAAGCTAAACTTTTTGGAGAGGTCGTTGAAGTAGCCTCATCTGCCGATGCCAACTATACGTTCATACCAAAAGACTATGAAGTGCCCGCAGATGCTGACTATTTCCACATCACCACCAATAACACCATCTACGGAACTGAACTTCATGAAGATCTTACCTCTCCCGTACCCTTGGTAGCCGATATGTCGTCCGACATATTCTCTCGTCCCATTGATGTTAGCAAATATGGAGTTATCTATGGTGGTGCCCAAAAAAATCTTTCTATGGCAGGTGTAACCTTTGTAATCATAAAGGACGAACTTCTTGGAAAAGTAAGTCGTCCTATTCCTACTATGCTTGACTATCGCACCCATGTAGACAAAGGTTCTATGTTCAATACCCCACCTGTTGTACCCATCTATTGTGCACTTCAAAATCTTAAATGGATTAAGGCACAAGGAGGCGTAGCAGAGATGAAACGCAGAGCTGAAGAGCGTGCCTCTATACTATATGCAGAAATTGACCGCAACAAATTGTTCCGCGGTACAGCAGCGAAGGAAGACCGCTCATTGATGAACATCTGCTTTGTGATGAACGATGAATACAAAGAACTTGAAGCCGATTTCTTAAAATTTGCTCAATCCAAAGGTATGTCCGGAATTAAAGGACACCGTTCTGTGGGAGGTTTCCGTGCTTCTTGCTACAACGCAATGCCAGTTGAAGGCGTTAAGGCCCTCGTAGAGTGTATGAAGGAATTTGAAGCTATGCACTAATAATTTTTTAAGTTTGAGAATTTATAACCATTAAACTTAAACAACCAACTTGTTGAGGGAAAAGTTCTTAAAGCCCTCAACAAGTTATTGTAATAAACCAAATCAACAACTATGAAAATCTTAGTCGCTACAGAAAAACCTTTTGCGGCAGTAGCAGTAAAAGGTATTAAAGAAATCATCGAAGGAGCAGGTCTAGAATTTGCTTTATTAGAAAAATACACAGAGAAAGCGCAATTATTAGAAGCTGTAGCTGATGCGACTGCTTTGATTATACGCTCAGACAAAGTTGATGAGGAAGTCATGGCTGCTGCCCCCCAACTCAAAATCGTGGTACGTGCCGGCGCTGGTTATGACAATGTAGATCTCGATGCAGCTTCTGCAAGAAAAATTGTGGTCATGAACACACCAGGACAGAACTCCAATGCCGTAGCCGAACTAGTTGTAGGATTACTCCTTATGGCCGTACGCAATAACTTCAATGGTAGTTCTGGTAGTGAATTAATGGGTAAGAAAATAGGGTTAATGGCCTTTGGAGCCGTAGCACAAAATGTGGCACGCATAGCCCAAGGTCTAGGCATGAGTATTATGGGATTTTCTCCAACCGGCCATCCAGAAAAGATAGCCAATGCTGGCTTCGAAGTTGCAGAAACAGCAGATCAACTCTTTACTGAATGCGACATCGTAAGTTTGCACATTCCAGCAAATGCACAAACCAAAGAAAGTATCAACTACTCTTTACTTTCTAAGATGAAGAAAAAGGCGATACTTGTCAACTCTGCACGTAAAGAGGTAATCAACGAACCAGATCTGCTCAAGATTATGGAAGAGCGAGAAGATTTACGCTACTATTCTGATCTCCAATTATCCTGCCATGCTGAAGCTACAGAGAAATTAGGAACTCGCTATTTTGCTACTCCTAAAAAGATGGGCGCACAAACTGCTGAAGCCAACATCAATGCGGGCCTCGCAGCAGCTCGACAAATCGTAGCATTCCTAAAAGAAGGCTGTACACAATTTCAGGTGAACAAATAAGGAATCAGATTAAAAAAAGAATTATATTAAAAAATTATAGATATGCCTAGAGTCAAACCATTTCGCGGCGTACGCCCACCCAAATCTTTGGTAGAAAAGGTAGAATGTCGTCCATATGACGTTCTCAGTTCAGAAGAAGCTCGTAGCGAGGCTGGCAACAATGAGATGTCACTCTACCATATTATTAAGCCAGAAATTAACTTTCCTATTGGAACTTCCGAATATGCCCCAGAAGTCTATGAAAGTGGAGCAGCCGAATTTGCTAAATTCCAGAAGAACGGATGGTTAATTCAAGACGAACAAGAGAACTATTATCTATATGCACAAACCATGAATGGGAAAACTCAATATGGTTTTGTGCTCTGCGCCCATGTAGACGATTACATGAACAACGTAATCAAGAAGCATGAACTTACTCGCCGCGATAAAGAAGAAGACCGCATGAAGCATGTACGCCAAACGAATGCAAATATCGAACCTGTTTTTTTAGCTTATCGTGAGAGTGCCCCGTTAGCAAGTCTTATAAAGAAATATGCAGCAAGTAAGCCCGAATACGATTTTATAGCCCCGATTGATGGATTTGGACATCAACTATGGGTCATTAGCGATAAGAACGACCAAGAGACCATCACTGAAGAATTCAAAAAAATGAATGCTCTCTATATTGCTGACGGTCATCATCGTTCTGCTGCGGCTGCACTTGTTGGAGCAGAGAAAGCTAAAGCTAATCCAGAAAATACCGGTAATGAAGAATACAACTTCTACATGGCTGTTTGCTTCCCAGCAGAGCAACTTACAATTCTTGACTACAACAGAGTTGTTAAAGATTTGAATGGTTACACACCCGCAGAATTTCTATCAGCATTAGAGAAAAATTTTGAAGTCACTTCTAAGGGTTCTGTACCCTATCGTCCACAATTTATGCATGAATTTTCCCTCTATATAGATGGGACATGGTATGCTCTCTTAGCAAAAGAAGGTACTTACGATCCGAAAGACCCTATTGGAGTGCTAGATGTAGACATCTCATCACGCCTCATCCTTGACGAGCTACTGAATATCAAAGATCTTAGAAGCGACAAACGTATAGACTTTGTAGGCGGACTTCGTGGTTTGGAAGAATTGCAGCGAAGAGTTGATAGTGGAGAGATGAAGATAGCTCTTGCCCTTTATCCAGTCAGCATGCAACAAATTATAGATATAGCCGACAGCGGGAATATCATGCCTCCTAAAGCCACATGGTTTGAACCCAAATTAAGAAGCGGCCTAGTCATTCATAAATTAGACTAAACATTCTACTGATCAATATAGGGGCGTGGGCCCCTATATTTTAATTATATATATATTGGAACGATATCAAGTACATATTTTAGGTTGTGGAAGTGCATTACCTACAGTAAAACATTTACCATCCTCCCAAGTAATAAGTTTAAGAAATAAACTATACATGATAGATTGTGGCGAAGGGGCACAACTACAGTTTAGGAAATCACATCTCAGTTTCTCCTCACTTCACCACATTTTTATATCTCATTTACATGGCGACCATTGTTTTGGTTTACCTGGGCTGATTTCCACTTTAGCTTTATTGGGGCGAAAAAGCGATCTTCACATTTATGCTCCGGAAGCACTTGAATCTCTATTATCACCTTGGTTGGAATATTTCTGCAAAGGCATCTCATTTCAAGTAGTGTTTCATCCAATTAATACACAAATAAAGGTTAAGATTTACGAAGACAACGCACTTTCAGTAACCACCCTCCCACTTCGGCACCGAATTCCTTGCTGTGGTTTCCTATTTGAAGAAAATGCAGCCCTACCCCACATTAGGCGCGACATGATAGATTATCTAAACATACCACATTTTGAAATAAATAGAATCAAGAAAGGAGGAGATTGGACCACTACTGATGGACGTATTTTTAAGCACGAACAACTTGTAATACCTGCAGCTCAGCCTCGGAAATATGCTTATTGCTCAGATACAGCATACCATCCTACACTCATAGATTCTCTAAGCAGAATAAATCTACTATTTCATGAAGCCACCTTTGCTCAAAGCGAACAAGCTAGAGCCGCAGAAACCTTCCATAGTACTGCCATGCAGGCTGCTAGCATAGCTCGTGATGCAAATGTAAAGAAACTAATTATCGGACATTTCTCTGCCCGATACCAAGATGAACAAATACTACTTAAAGAAGCAAAAGAAGTATTTCCTCAAACCATATTGGCTCAAGAGAAACTATCTATAGATATTGATTAAGAGATTGTACTTTGCTCTACGTATAGAAGATAAACTACTTTCTGTTGTGTACAAATAAGGTTTGAATTTGTTTTCCAAGCCTTGAAGAAATGTTCATGTAGTTAACACAAGTATACAGAACACCATCTATGAATTAAGTCTAACTTCTATTCTTCAATCAATTTACCTTCTTTTTCTAAAGCTCTCCATAAACTATAACGGAATTCTGGATTGTCCGTTTGCATTTGCTGGAATAATTTTCTCACATCGCTCCTTGAAGAAGAATGTTCATAAGGACAAATCTTTATCTGTGGAATATATTGCATCTGCACAGCCCAATCTAAAAGATCTTCTTCATGCTCGTAACAAAGAGGACGCACTATTTGCAAGGGGAATTTGCGCATCTGCATTTTTACAGGCATCGTAGAAAAACTACCTGTGTAAGAAAGATTCATCAAAGCCGTATGTAAGATATCATCTTGATGATGACCTAGTGCTATCTTGTTACATCCAAGAGATTTTGCTGTTTCAAAAAGTTGTTTTCTCCGATTCCATGAACAAAGGAAACAAGGAGTTCTGTTTGTTTGTCTATCATTCTCTAGGGTTACAGTTTGCAAAACAAACTTAGCGCCATTCTCTTCTGAAATCTTTTCTAAATATTCTGTAGAAGAATGGTATTCGATTCCCTCCATCCTCACATGTACAGCAGTTAAACCAAAGACTAGCGGAGAGCGACGTTTATATTCTCCTAGAAGTTGCAACAAAGCCAAAGAATCTTTCCCTCCTGATAAACCAATTAAAATATGGTCACCATTCTCTATTAGAGAAAAATCCTTTATAGCTTTTGCAAATCGGTCACGAACACGTTTCTGCAATTTGAAGATGGTTGTCTGCTTAGGAGATAAAATCATTTCATAAAGACAAAATAAACTGCAGCTACCAGACAGGCAAACGCTGCAATATGATTCCAATGAAAAGTTTCACTCTTAAAGAATATAGTCACTAAAACTGTGAATACAATTAGCGAAACAACCTCTTGTATTACCTTCAACTGTATCAGCGAGAATGGACCTCCATTATCTTGTATACCTAATCGATTAGCAGGAACTTGACACATATATTCCATCAAAGCAATACCCCAGGAAAATAAAATAACAAGTATCAAGGGCCAGTCTCGACTAAATCCAGTTTGCTGCATCTTCAAATGACCATACCAAGCTATGGTCATAAAAATATTGGAACAGATTAGCAATAAAATAGAATAGAATCCTTGCATCGCTTTTTTTTATTCCGATAGTTGTTTATCCATTGATTCTGCAGCTCGACGACCATCACCCATAGCTAAAATAACAGTAGCACCTCCACGCACAATATCACCTCCGGCAAAAATAGTAGGTATAGATGTTTGCATATCTTCGTTGACTGCAATAGTTCCTTTACGACCTAATTCTAATCCTTCAACAGAATTTGGCACTATAGGATTCGGAGACACTCCAATACTAACCACCACAAGATCAGTATCCATAACTACTGTAGCTCCAGGAATTACCACAGGACTTCTACGTCCTGATGCATCAGGTTCACCAAGCTCCATTTTTTGTAAAACGACTTGTTTTACTCTACCTTGCTCATCTGCAATATATTCTATTGGATTATGAAGAGTTAGAAACTGTACACCTTCTTCTTTAGCATGATGTACCTCCTCTAATCTCGCAGGCATTTCTTCTTCAGAACGACGATATACTATTGTTGCACTTTCAGCTCCTAGACGTAAGGCCGTTCTCACTGAGTCCATAGCCGTATTACCTCCGCCAACCACCGTAACATGTTTTCCAAAAACAATAGGAGTATCGCTATCTGGATTTGAGGCATCCATCAAGTTTACACGAGTAAGATACTCATTGCTAGACATAATATTGATAGAATTTTCACCTGGAATTCCCATAAAATTAGGTAAGCCAGCTCCTGATGCAATAAATATACCTTTATAACCTTCATCTTTAAGTTCAGACACACCTATTGTTTTTCCCACAATACAATCTTTTACAAAAGTCACTCCCATTTTTTCCAGATTCTGGATTTCAAAGTCTACAATTTTGTTAGGTAAACGAAATTCGGGAATTCCATATTTTAATACACCACCAATCTCATGAAGAGCCTCAAATACAGTCACATCATAGCCACGTTTAGCCATATCTCCGGCAAAAGATAGTCCAGCAGGACCACTTCCGACTACAGCAACCTTTATATTTTTCTTGTTCTTTATATCGGGATACTCCGTACCCCCATATTCTCGTTCATAGTCTGCTGCAAAACGCTCAAGATAACCGATGGCTACAGCTTGGCCACCTGTTTTAATATGTATACATTTTGACTCACATTGTTTCTCTTGTGGACAAACACGACCACAAACTGCAGGCAAAGCACTTGTTTCCTTGATTGTTTTAGCAGCCTCTACAAATTCTCCGAGTTCTATATGTTTAATAAATCGAGGAATATCAATATTTACAGGACATCCTTGAACACAACCAGGATTAGCACAATCCAAACAACGATGTGCCTCTTGCATTGCAGTTTCAATATTTAGTCCCTTATTTACTTCTTCTTTCAGTTGCTTGGCTCTATAGGCTGGTTCTAATTCATTCATTTTACAGCGTTCTATAGCCATTCGCTCTTTAGGTTTCATCTGCAAACGAAGAGTTTTTCTCCATTCTGCATCTCTCGTTTTTTCTTCTACGACAGTTTCTTCAAAGCGATCCAATTCTGCTTTCTCCTCTGCTTTGAATGCTCCCATTCTTTTTAACATTTCGTCAAAATCTACTTGGTGACCATCAAACTCTGGACCATCAACACAAACAAATTTAGTTTTTCCACCAACCGTAATACGACAAGCACCACACATACCGGTTCCATCAACCATAATAGTATTCAAAGAAACGTCTGTTGGAATTTCATATTTTTTTGTCAGTAAGCAGACAAACTTCATCATAATGGCAGGACCTATGGCAAAACATTTATCTACAGTTTCACGTTGAATAACTGTTTCTATTCCTTCTGTGACCAAACCTTTTTTACCATAAGAGCCATCATCAGTCATAATTACGACTTCATCAGAAGAGGCACGCATCTCCTCTTCTAATATTATCAAATCTTTAGAACGACCAGCTAATATAGTAATCACCTTATTTCCTGCAGCTTTCAAAGCTCTCACAATAGGAAGCATTGGTGCTACACCTACTCCACCACCGGCACAAACAACTGTACCAAAATTTTCTATATGAGTAGCCTTTCCTAAAGGACCTACTACATCACTAATATAATCACCTTCATTCAGTGCACATAATTTTTTAGAAGACAAGCCAACGGTCTGCACCACAAGTGTTATTGTACCATGTTCTTTATCGGCATCTGCAATAGTTAAAGGAACACGCTCACCATTTTCTCCAACCCTTACGATTACAAAATGCCCAGCCTTTCTAGACTTAGCTATCAAAGGAGCCTCAATCACCAATTTGAAAACATGCGCAGAAAATTGTTCTTTCTTTATAATCTTATTCATAATAATATATTCATTTATGAAAATTCCTATTAACAATTTATTTTACTCTAAAATTTTTCTCAATGACCACATCATAATATAAAGCAGATGAGGTACAAGTTATTTTTCCTGCAGATATAGGCTTTGTATAATTAACAAATTCTGATTGCCCAGAGATATTATAACGAGCAGTAAATTTCAATTTATAGCTACCGGGATAAGGAACCTCAAAAACAGCACTAGGATTTTCATTCTGTTTATCATATACAATCTCCACAGACTGTTTTTCAAAGGATGCATCTTCACATTCCCACTTATAAGTAGCTTTATTTAATAGTTTACCTTTCTTACTTTGTACTACAACAGCTTTTATAGAGGTATTTGCCCTTAACTCTTCATCACCCTCTACAGATTCAAAAGTCACATCTTGAAATTCTGGAGGATAAGAACTATATTCATCCTCCGAACAAGAGAGACTCAACATGCTAACTAGACAAAACATTAATACTTTTACAAATAAATACCTTTTCATATATTTTCTTATATCTATTCCATACTTAAAATTAAAGGCAGAATAAACCTAATTTATTTTGCAAATTTATTATAAATCCATCAAAGGCTAAAACGATTTATCAGAAAATAAGAGAATTGCGATATTGCTTATTGCAGTATTCCTAGACCTTGACGTATTATTTGAGGTTCTTCATCCAAGCATTTCACAATCGTTGATTCACCCCAAAAGCCTTCGCCACCATCGATTACTATATCAACTAAATCACCAAACCGCTCTTCTATCAATTCAACATTAGTAAAATAATCCATCTCATCCAATTCGTTAATAGGTAGAGAAGCTGTCATTAAAGGAGCATCCAAAGTTTTCAGCAATTCATTTAATAAGGGTCTATTCAAAATTTTAATTCCCACTTCTTTATCACTTCCATTTCTAAAAACTCTAGGCAAAGTTTTAGATGCAGGCAAAATAAAAGTAAAAAATCCGGGCAGATTTCTTTTTAATATTTTATACACAGAAGTTTCAACCCTAGCATAATGAGCGACCTCACTAAGGTCATGACAAACTATAGATAGAGGATGTTTTTTAGGGTCAATCTTTTTTATCTTACAAATTCGCTCTACAGCCCTTTCTTTCAAGGCATGACAACCCAAAGCATAAGTTGTATCGGTTGGGTAAATAATTACTCCCCCATCATTCAAAACAGAGATTATCTCTGCTATTTTTCTTGGATCATTATTCTTATCGTAGAGACGTATCATGTTTCTATTAAAAGGTTTTCAAAACATTATACAATCGCTGCATAGGAAGCCCCATCACATTAAAAAAGCTTCCTCGTAATTCTTCCACTGCTATCAGCCCTATCCATTCTTGGATACCATAGGCTCCAGCCTTATCAAACGGCAAATATCCACTTATATAAAATTCTATTTCAGAATCATCCAACTGTGCAAATTTTACATGACTTGTCACAGCAAAAGTTTCTATCTTTTTGACAGTCAAGACTGTCACGCCGGTAATTACTTGATGAATACGACCAGATAATTTTCTCAACATAGCCCTAGCCTGTTCCTCATCCTTGGGTTTTCCTAAAACCTCTCCATCTATGCAAACTATCGTATCCGCCGTTATCAACATCTCATTAGCAGCCATAGAATGACGATAAGCCTCTGCTTTTTTGCGAGATACATATCGAGCTATATCCTCTCCTCGCAATGCCTCTGGAAAAGTCTCATCTACACCGAGGAGATTTCTCACTTTGAAATTTATACCCAATCTTTGCAACAATTCCCTTCTACGAGGAGAATTACTTGCTAATACAATATTATATTTATGTAAATTCTCTAACATAAGTTCCTAGTTCCAATTCTAAACCTAAATATTATTGTTGTTATTACCAACCAAAAGCCATTGCAGAAGACATCCATTTTCCTTGTGCTCTCAACACTTGTTCTAAAACATCTCTCACGCATCCATCACCACCATTTTTATCACTAACATAAAGAGAAATCTCCTTAATTTCTGACGCTGCATCAGCTGGGCTACAAGGACACCCACAAATCTTCATCACTTCATAATCTGGAATATCATCTCCCATATATAAGACTTCCTCCGGCTTTAAGTTACACTCTTCAAGCCAAGATTTGAAACAATTAATTTTTACAGAAACACCAACAAAAACATGTTGCAGTCCCAATCCCTCATACCTTTTCTTTACGGCTTCACTACGTCCCCCTGTAATAATAGCTAATTGTAAGCCACTCTTTACAGCCAACTGCAAAGCATAACCATCTTTAATATTTGCTGTACGATGAGGTTGCCCATCACCACTAAGCAGATATACATTATTTGCGCTAAGCACGCCATCAACATCAAAAGCTAAAGCGCGTATCTTTGTTAAGTCATAATTTATCATTGTGCATTTATTTTATTTTTCTGGAAATTATATATACTACGACTCAATAATTTATAGATCTCTTGTACCAACGGAGTTTCCTCCAACATACCTTCATGTGCATTCATTACAGCTACATCATTCCTAACAGCCGGACCGGTTTGTGCTATATGAGGTGGCATCTCATGCACCTTTCTTACGGTCTCATCTATCAATGGTATCAGTAGGTCAAATGGCAATCCTTTTTCCTTAAGTAAACTCGTGGCCACAGAATAACAATGATTAGTAAAATTGCACGCAAATACAGCAGCTAAATGAATCCACTTTCTCTGTTCACTATCCACTTCATATATTTGAGAGGATATACCTTCAACCAAACTCCAAATAGTTTCTTTAGTTTCTTCTTTATCTGCTTCTAATAAAATAGAAACATTTTTCCAATCTACTTGTCGTTCTTTAGAAAAAGTCTGCAACGGATAAATTATAGCTTTACCTCCTTTATGTGAGCTAAACACAGATAAAGGAACACTTCCTGCTGTATGGATTAATAAGGCCTGTGGATGCAAGATACCAACCTGACGAATCATTTCTGGAAGAACATCATCCTTTACACAAAAAATATAGATATCAGCATTAGGCAAATCTCCAAGAGTTGTATAGGCTTTACAGCCAAGCTTTTCAGCTAGAGACTCAGCAGAATCAGTAGTCCTACTATACACAGCTAAAATCCGAAAACCTTTCTGCTGCAAACAGTAAGAAAAATGCGTTGCCACATTCCCGGCCCCGATAAAAACAATTTGTTTCTGCTGTTGTATGCTTATCATATATAAATTAAGGTGTGTCTCCAATGAACAGCAAAGATACATCAAGACTTAAGATATTCAAAATTATTTCACAAAAAACAGAGCCTAAGTTTTTCAAAATCACCTATAAAAGAATAAGTGGAGAACTTGCTTAAGCAGGTCCTCCACTTATAAAATCTAGACGTTTTAATTACCCACAACAAAATTAGTTGGGAATATTCGGAGTCTCAAACCATTTATCATTTGGTTCATTGAGGTTACGCATATTTGAGATTTCATCAACCATACCTTCAGGCATAGCCTTGAGTTCTCCCGAAGTAACCAATGCATCCATGTCAGCCTTAAACTCGTCATACATTTCCTTTGTCAACACATGAGGTTTGTGACCATAATCACCTACAAATGTAGCGAGTTGACGCAAGAAGCCCCAGCGTTCAAAATAGGGGAAGAGGTTATAACCGGTCAAACGAGAAGTCTTACGGATGAAGTTAAATACATAAGGAGTACTATTATCCCAAGTATTAGTATGACCTGCACACAAATATTTATCAACCACCCAGCAAGAAGTGGGATAATCTGTTTTAAGTTTATTCAGCCAATTGTTCTTATTGTTATTTTGAACACCTGCTATCAATTCATACTTATCAAGTCCGCTTTTCTTTTCAATAGAAGAACCATCTACAGCATCTGTTTTACGAAGAGACTCATAAAGTTTCGGTCCGAAATCACTAATTCCTAATTCATAAGTAGCATAATTATAGAGCATGATGTAAGGACAAAGCATTTCTCCTACGCCAACTTCAATATGCCCAAGAGCTTTAGTCAGATTTTCAGCTTGGGTAGGCATACTGCCATTTGCGGAGTATTGCTTCATTTCTTCACAGAGAGCTTTCATCTTAGGGCTATAAGCATAGTCATTTGCCAAAGCTGCTGCATCCATACGAGCGGGATTATAAACTACGCTACCATCATCATTCTTTGAAAAAGGTGTATAATCTGAATTAACATCTACAAAATGTTTACGTGCTGGTGCCCATTGATTAATCTTATCAGATCTATAATAACCCATGTGCATAATATTATAATAGGAGTTCATATTATTGGATACTTCTCCTAAGCCACCCCAGCAGAAATAAGGATGCATTTGATGTTGGTGTCCCCACTCGTGTGAGAGTCCCCAAATAGCATCATCATCATTGTACATCAAAGTTTTACAATTCAACACACGACTCTCTTGATTTTGGTGGAAAGATACACCAGATCCACCTTGGAACATATAATATGTGAAGTTCACATAAGCAAATGTACGGTTCTGCGGACTTTCAAGTAAGCCATACTGCTCAAAGCCAAGAAGATCATGTTCCCATTGCACAAGACTATCAAGCACGTTCATAAATTGGCGATAACCAAGGCTCTTACCATCTGAAGCCTTACAATATTTATAAAAACCTTCAGAAGTCCACACTGAGTGCACTAACGAACCAACAGCATCAATACAATAGTTAGGAGCATTCTTACAAAGCTCGTGCATTTCTTCATTGGTTTTATCAGGTGAAAGGTAGCCATTAATTTGTCCATTTACAAAATGCACTTTGATTGCCGGTTTTGTTGAGGGAGCATCGTCTGTATAATAACATACATAGGCCAAACCATCCCAATCACTCTTATAATCAATCACATTGATACCATTCTCCAACGTATAGTCCACGGTTTCAGGATTTCCACCATCAAAGTTTTCACCCACTTTTCCTACATACCAGGCACACACACGCAAGCGAACTGTTTCATCCTTAGGAATACCAGACACAATAATAGCGTGCTTACCTTTTGATATATTAATACCTGTAGCACCTTCATATTGGTTATAGCGTTTACCTTCTGTATTCCAACGGAGAGCTAACACAGTAGGATCAAGATAACACTTATAGTCAGCCACACGATACTTGGTTTCATAGTTTCCTGAATGTATTTGTGTAACCAAGCACTTAGTGAAAGGATCCTGAATATTTTCAATATCTTCCTCAGTAATACCAGGTTTCAACACAGAGCAAACTTCATCTTCAAAGTAGTCATAGATATTATCTGTCTGTTCCGCATATTGACAGAATTCCATCTCTGCACATGACGCAAAACCACCAGCACCACTATATACCTTTATTTGTATAGATGTAGGCTTTACCACTGGGCTATCAAACTTAAATTTCTTAGCTCCTGTAGTTTTCTTAAAGTCAGCACGACCCATAGATGTAAAGTCGCTCTCACCTTGTTTCTTCACAAAAACCTCAATTTCTCCGAAACAGCCATTATCCACACCATCTTGTCGAGGCACATAATTAATATAGTCTATGTATTCTACATCCTTAAAGTTATAAGTAAGGATTGCAGGATTTCCTTCCGACACATTAAATACATTACCACTCCAAGCTGTATGATAGTAAGTTCCAGTATTCTTATCATAAGTTTTTTCAATACCATTTCCCGATTGGTTATTATTTGCAGAACCAGAAGTGGGATAAACCTTTGTATCAACAGGTATTTCCTCTACAGACTCATTACGTCCTTGTGTAATTACCAAAGTTTGATTTAACTCAGGATTGGAGGCACATGTAAAATTAATATTTGCCACTCGGGATAGGCCATCATAATTTGTTTGAAGATGCACATAAAGTGAGCCATCTGTTCCTTTTCTCAGTGTAGCCCAATCTGCATCTGAAGCCGATTCATATGCTACATTTGATGTAATATCCAAGCACAATGTACGTTCACGATAGCTGATAGTCTGCTGATGTGGTGTAACAAGCATTGGCCATGATGAGCCTTCTGTTAAGGCTACTTGTGCGCTTACAGGAAGAGCCATTAATGTTCCTATTGCAAGCACGCTATAATTCCGTATCTTATTATGTAAGTTCATAGCTATTTTTACATTTATAATATATTAGAGAAGTACTTTCTTACCATTTACCAAATACACGCCCTTCGGTAAATCAACTGTAGTTGAAGAAGCATTAACTACACCCTTCCAAACCATCTTTCCATCTGTAGTGTAGATATTTACAGAAATAGGCTCTGCACAACTCATTGTCAAAGTTCCTCTATTTACATCCAGTTGTAAGCCATCCATTTCGGCTGTTACACCTTCTATCCCAACTAAAACATTTTCTTGTCCAATGGCAAATGTGTCAGTTTTAATAACGAGGTCAGTATAAGCCTTACTATGGAGTTCTCCATACACCAAAGAATGTCCTTTGAAGAATGAAAAGTTAAACTTTGAGTTGTAGAAATCTTGGTCACGGTCTGTTGACTTTGCAGCAACCAATTCGGTCTTGGTTCCATCAAGTGCTACAGAATACCATTTCATAGAAACAGTAACAGCTGTACCACCTCCATCATAACGATAGGTTTCTAAGTTTAACACATAATCTTCGTTTGAGCGCTCTGCCCAACTTGGACAAATCTCCATATAAGGAAGGCCTTCATATTTCTTCATTTTTTCAGTAACAACCAATGCACCTTGAGGAAGATATGAGAAATATTCTGGTTTATTTGTCACACTGGGAAAGTGGCAGAACGATAAATTGTTACCACTACAATCTAGTGAAAGCAACTTTTTAGAAGGCAGCAAAAGGCTCTTCATATTATTGTCACGACAAGAAACATTCATCAGATGATCACTTACAGACAAATCCAGTTCTTTCACTTGGCAATTATCCATAAATACCTGGCGCATTTTTGGTAAGCCATTTGCAGGAGTCCTAAATGTAGCTAACGCCTCATTACCGCTACCCATAAGCACAGAAACTTCAGGGCTACCGGTCAAATAAAGACTCTTGATTTTATTGTTCTCGCAATTAAGAACATCCAACATTGAGTTTGAGGTTACAGTTACAGATGTAAACTCATTATTACTAATATTCACCTGTTGCAATGTGCTTGAAGCCACCTTGAATGTTCCAGCTCCCTTATTGTTGGATACATTTACAGTTTCAAGTTTCGGTACAATTTTCTCTGACAAGACAGATGTTGTAAAAGCTATCTCATTATTTGCACAATTCAGGTCTGTCAGTTTAGCAACCGGTTTCAGATTCAGTGAAGTCAACTTGTTATTTTGACAATACAAAGAACGCAACTCTGGGACTGCAGACAAATCTATGGCTGTCAACCCACAATCATTACAAGCCAACATTTCCAAATTGGCTGCTGATTTCAGAATCAGTTCATTGCCTTTCGTTACACCTTCAATGACTATAACCTCATTGTCTCCTTTGGGGTAGCTCACTTCGATTCCATCTCCCCAATCAACCGTCAAATCATTTACGCGGTTCACCATAAACGTCAGAGCAGAACCTGCCGGTTTTTCTGTCGTCATTGTCACCGCCTGTTTCTGAGCAAAAGCCGGAACAAATGCTTGCAAACATCCGGCCATTAGCACAGAGAAAATCAGTTTGTTTTTCTTCATAGCTGTGATATTTTATAGTTAGAATTTATTTGTCGAATTCTATTATCTATTATATTAAGAGGATAATTTTTGCAAAACTAAAGAAAAAAAAATACCCAACAAAGATTTTAACTTTTTTTGTTCTGGCTGATTTTCTTTTAAGGGAACAGAACAGACGAAAATAGAAATTTTATGTTTTTTCTTTGCCACTGAAGAAAGATTCGCTATTTTTGCCTGAAAACTTTATTAACACTATCTTAAAATATTTTTTATCATGAGAGTTATCATTGAGCCGAATTACGAGAAGCTGTCACAATGGGCTGCCGACTACGTAGTAAACAAAATCAATGCAGCTAATCCCACTGCAGAAAAACCTTTTGTATTAGGTCTCCCCACAGGTTCTTCTCCTCTTGGCATGTACAAAGCTTTAGTAAAAGCCAACCAAGAAGGTCGCGTCAGCTTCAAGCACGTCTTGACTTTCAACATGGACGAGTATGTAGGCCTTCCCGAAGAACATCCCGAGAGCTATCACTCTTTTATGGCTACCAACTTCTTCAATCACATTGATTGTCCCAAAGAGAACATTCATATTTTGAATGGCAATGCCGAAAACCTCGAAGAAGAATGTGCCAACTATGAAAAGATGATTGAAGCAGTCGGTGGTATCGACCTCTTCATTGGCGGTATCGGCCCCGATGGTCACATTGCTTTCAACGAGCCGGGCTCTTCTTTGACCAGCCGCACTCGTCAAAAAACTCTGACTACAGACACTCGCGTTGCAAACAGCCGTTTCTTCGGCGGTAACCCCGACAACGTACCCGCTACAGCTTTAACTGTAGGTGTAGGTACTGTGATGTCTGCAAAAGAAGTACTTATTCTGTGCAACGGCCACAACAAGTCTCGCGCTCTTCAAGCTGCAGTAGAAGGCCCCGTCACTCAAATGTGGACTATCTCTGTTTTGCAGATGCACCAACATGGCATCATCGTTTGCGACGAAGCAGCTTGCGAAGAACTCAAGCATGGCACTTACAAATATTTCAAAGATATAGAGAAGACCAATCTCTAAATCCTTTTTTCAAACTGCTCCTCTATGGTTTATAGGGGAGCAGTTTATTTTTATCATCCCCTCCTACTCTCCTCCTCATGTCCTCTTCTACCACTCACGCAATGCCCTTCGCCAAACCTGTATATGTGATGGCTAAGCCGGCGGGTTCGCTTTGCAACTTGGCTTGCAAGTATTGTTACTATACCGAAAAGAGCCACCTTTACAAGAACATAGCACGCCACGTTTTAAGCGATGAACTGTTAGAGACATTCACCAAGCAGTATATAGAGATGCAGACATCACCCTCCGTTCTTTTCACATGGCACGGAGGCGAACCGCTGATGCGCCCCTTAAAATTCTACCAGAAAGCACTCGAACTGCAAAAGAAATATGCCGGAGGGCGAATCATAGACAATGCCATACAAACCAACGGCACACTCATCACAGACGAGTGGGCACATTTCTTTAAGGAGAACAATTTCTTAGTGGGAGTTTCCATCGACGGCCCACAAGAGTTTCACGACGAGTATCGGAAGAGCCGAACCGGCCGCCCTTCGTTTCGCCAAGTGATGCAAGGGATTAAGATCCTGAACCGCCACGGTGTAGAATGGAATGCCATGGCCGTAGTAAACGATTTCATTGCCGACCATCCTCTGGACTTCTATCACTTTTTCAAAGAAATAGGCTGTCGATATATCCAGTTTACCCCGGTGGTTGAGCGCCACTACCGACACACAGACGGACGCATCTTAGCCTCTCCCATTGAGGGCGCCACGGCCGAAGTTACAGACTTCTCTGTCACTCCGAAACAATGGGGAGAGTTTCTCTGCACATTGTTTGACGAGTGGGTACGCAACGATGTTGGCGAATACTTTATCCAAATTTTCGATGCCACTTTGGCCGGATGGATGGGCGTCATGCCTTCCGTATGCAGCATGGCCGAAACTTGTGGGCATGCCACCGCCATGGAATTCAATGGCGACCTCTATGCTTGCGACCATTTCGTATTTCCGGAATTCAAACTTGGGAACATCCTTCATACCCCCCTCATCGAGATGGTATATAGCGAAAGGCTTTCCCAATTTGGAACCAACAAGCGCGACCTTTTGACTCGCCAATGCAAAGAATGCGAATATCTATTTGCCTGCAATGGCGAATGCCCTCGCAACCGTTTCGCCCATTCAGTTTACGGAGAGGCCGGACACAACTATCTATGCAAAGGATACCACCACTATTTTCAGCACGTTGCCCCATTCATGGACTTCATGAAGCACCAATTACAACACCAGGCAGCTCCGGCCAACGTGATGCAATGGATAGCTGATGGCATGCCGCCCTATAGATAAATGAACAAGAACCTCGACCAAGCCCATACATAATCCACCTCGCCAAATGTCTCCCCGAAACATTTAAGGCACTCAAAATCTCCTTTTATAACCCATTGATAATCAAGGGCCATTGTTGAGCATTTCTTAGTAAACTTCTAGGAAAAATTCGGTAACTACTAGGAAAATTTTGGTAACTACTAGTTTTTCCTAGTAAACGTCTAAATTTTCACACTACATTTCTACAAAAAATAATCCTCTGCTCAGAAAATTTAGAGACACCTCTAAAACATTTATTCACAAATAAATTGTACCTTTGCAGAAAATCTGAGAAAATATTGCCAAATATAGCATTCGGCAATAGTTTTTTCGTACCATACGGACAAGTGCTTGGCTACGACAATTCAGGAGCCTATAGGCATAACATGTTGTAAATCGAAGCATTAACAAAGCCTCGGTGTCCCCCATTAGTATATCCTATGGTAATAATACAATAAATAGAGATAAAAACTTAACGCTTACCTTATGTGGTCTCTTGATATATTCATCACATTCCTAGTCTGTGTAGGGGTTGCTTTATTCTTGATTCCTAAGATTATCAAGATTTCAAAGAAGAAACACCTATACGACGCTTGCGATGAACGCAAACTACACGAAGAACAGATTTCCCGTCTGGGTGGAATCTCCTTCGTCCCAACAATTCTTGCAGGAGTCGCTACCTACTTGTTTGTTTTCCACATACCGGAGGGCAAAGAAATCCAAGAACTCATCACATGGCAGCACGCCATGATTTTAGGAGCATTCCTAGTTATTTTTGCAGCCGGAGTTGTTGATGATGTACTACAAATTGGCTATCGTCTGAAATTCATTGCCCAATTGCTGGCAGCTACTCTTGTGGTATTGTCTGGACTCTACATCAACACTTTATATGGATTCTTTGGTATAGAAGAAATTATTCCGACCATTTCTATGCCCCTCACGGTCTTGTTTATCATGACCTGTATCAATGCTTACAACCTCATAGATGGCATAGACGGACTATGTTCTGGAATTGCAATCGTTTCTTTGGTAGCATTCTATTACCTATTCCCCTTCCAAGACATCAACCTCTTTACGCTTTTGACAATATCCACATTGGGAGCACTCTTTGTATTCTTCTGCTTCAATGTGTTCGGAAAAACTAAAAGAAACAGAAAGATTTTTATGGGCGACTGCGGTAGTCAGACTGTAGGTTTATTACTCTCAGTTTTAGCAATCCACTACAGCACTCAGCCTTTATACACAACAGGTATCCCCACAGAAAACAAATCAATAGCAGTGTGTATTGCCCTATTGATGATACCTATATTCGATGTGGTACGCATCATTATCCACCGCCTCCGCGAACACAAAAATCCCTTTTTGCCCGATCGCAACCACATCCACCACAAATTTTTGGCCTTAGGCTTGAGCCAAAGAAGTGCTTTGATGGTTATTCTAGGAATGACAATATTCTTCCTATTGCTGAATATAGGTCTGCAAAATACCATCAGCATCACCCTCTTGTTATTACTCGACATCATCCTCTATACATTATTAAATATAGGGTTGACCTTCTTGATTAAGAAAAAAGAAGCAAAATAGTCGTTCTATTCTATATGCTAAAATGATAAGAAAGATTAGCAAACTCCTTCCTCAAACTCTGCAAAACCGCTTTAAGGGTAGCTCAGAACGTAGTCAGGAAGTTGTAAAGAATATCATTGTCTCCGTATTGGTCAAAGGATTTACGATCCTGACGTCGTTGCTCATTGTCCCAATGACCATCAACTATGTCAACCCCACACAATACGGAATATGGCTTACGCTCTCCGGCATCATCGGCTGGATGTCTTTCTTCGACCTAGGGCTGGGAAATGGATTTCGCAATCGCTTTGCAGAAGCTAAGGCCAATAACAATCTGACACTGGCCCGCGAATATGTCAGCACCACCTACTTCGCCATCGGTAGCATTGTCATAATCGTACTGCTGCTATTCTTGTTTATCAACCAATACATAGATTGGAGCAATCTGCTCAACGTCGAAGCAAGTTATCAAGAAGAGTTGCAGAGAATTGCTATCGTAGTCTGCACATTTACCGGTCTCAACATGATAGCTGGTATTTTCCGCACACTGGTGGAGGCTGATCAAAAGCACCGCATCTCTTCGCTCATACAAGCCGGCAGCAGCCTTTGCTCCCTGCTCAGTATCTGGATATTGACTAAGGTATCTCACGGGAGTCTATTCAACCTCGCACTCTACTTCTCGAGTATGATGTGCATCGTCACAGCCATTACCTCAGTGGTGATGTATCGCCACTCTCGCTATCGCATATTTGCTCCATCCATTCGCTACATCCGTCCAAGGCTCATCCGCAACATTTTGAACCTAGGCGGACAGTTTTTCATTATCTACCTATGTTTGATAGCTTGTTTCTCAATAATGAACATTGTTATCTCGCGCGAGGTTGGTCCGTTGGCAGTAACACAATATAACATTGCCAACAAATACTTTGGTATTATCTATATGGTCTTCGCTTTAGCGTTGACCCCACTATGGAGTTCTTTCACAGACGCATATACCAAGAAAGACTATATCTGGATGCGGTCTACGATAAAAAGACTGGAACGTATTTGGTTCATTGCTGTATTAGTTTGCATCGTAATGTTGTTACTTTCTCCACTGGCTTACCAAATATGGATAGGTAATAGTGTGAACATTCCCTTGCTCCTGTCTGCCTTGACAGGTATCTATATACTCTCTCAAACTTTAGGAGCAATCTACATGTATGCCATCAATGGAATTGGATACATCCGCATCCAAACTATCATTTACGTTTTAATGGCCATTGGATCTTGGCCCGCACTCACCTATTCTTGTAGAGAATGGGGAGTGATTGGCATTGTGTTGTATCCTTCTTTAGTATATCTTACACAATCTCTTTTAGGAAAAATACAGATTCATAAAATCCTGAACAAAAGAGCCATTGGCATTTGGAGTAAATAACGTCTCCTATCATTTCTATATAAAGAATTAAGCTAATATGCTATCTATTATAAAAAGACAAGTAAAACGAATCATCAACCGATTTAAGTATTGGAAGTACAAGAGAAGAATTCATAATCTTGGTGGTCGTATTAATGGAAAAGTAAGGTTGCATATTGAGGGGGAATTCTCTTTTGGGAAAGGGCTTATATTAAACGCACAAGGAATAGACACCACTTCTGTTTCTCAGATTAGTGTTCGAAAAGGAGCAAAGCTATCATTCGGCAATTTCTCTGGTATTTCCTCTTCTGCTATAGCCTGTACCAACGAAATAACTATTGGTAATTATGTTAACATTGGTGCCGGATGCCTAATAATGGACTCCAACTTTCACAATTTGGATTGGAAAGTTCGTATGGACAGAATGACGGATTGGAAAACGGCCCAATCAGCACCCATATATATTGGTAATTACGCTTTTATCGGTGCTCGTTCCATTATATGTAAAGGAGTGACCATAGGCGAACATGCCATCATTGCAGCAGGAAGTGTCGTAGTAAAAGATATTCCTGCTGACGAAATTTGGGGTGGAAATCCGGCAAAGTTTATATCAAAAGTAATTACTACAAAATAGACTTTTCAGAAATTTATTACCTATACTATAAGAAACTAAATTCTTATACCCTAAGGTTAAGTGCATTAAGGTGACAAAAAAAATATCTCTACATAAAGTTTCTTCATACAGAGAACAAACCACTCTTTATATAATTCTGGTAACAGCTTTTATTTTTTGGCCGTTATTCGGGATTGCTTTTTCTCTTTATTGGGCTCTTTCTTCCAACATAAAAGAAAGAGTTTGGCCTTTCATGCTACTACTAGCTTTTTACTTATGTGCCATAAACTCCACTAAGATGCCAGAGAATGACATGGTAAGATATTTAGAGATGTTCTCGGAGGTCCCTAAAAATGGTTTAGAAAATACTATTAAGTTTTGGGGAACAGAAAATCTAAAAGAAATTGTTTATGGAACATTTGTTTATTACTCATATTTTATACTCAACGGTAGTAAAGGTTTATTTATTGCAGTTGTTACTTTCCTTACTTATTTCTTTTTGTTTAGAGCTATCTACATAATAGATAGTAAAGATAAAAGAAGTAATTATATCCTAGTTGCCGCAGTAATCTCCGTAGCTTTCTTTTCTCAATATTTTACCTTAACAGCTCACCTTATCCGTCAAATATTAGCGACATCTATATTTTTGTATGCTTTAGCTTTAAGAATTAACAAGCAACGCATTCATTGGATTTGGTTAGCCGTTTCTTTTTCTGTACATAATGCAATTGGGGTACTGATAGTTCTATCCATGATTCCCTATATAAAAAAGAGAATTAATATTTTTACTTTATTAATACTTTTAGGATTAACCATTCTATTTACAATTTATTTCACAAAGATCGCAAGTTCTTTAGAAACTTATGTGGACTCTTATGCTTTATATAGAGCATCCGGAGCAGAAGGAGCGAGCGACGGATTAGGGATAGATGTTATGGCTGCATATATTATATTTATCCCATTAGGTATTATTTCTCTAATCAATTCATGCAAAAAAGAGGCAGATACTCCACCTATTTTCTCCAACTTAACAATCTTACTAATCACCTTGGTGGTATGCTTATCTTTTTCTTCTCTGTTACAATATCGTTTCTTTTTCTTTGCTTATTCATTTATCCCCTTTATTGTTCCTTATTTATTTAAAGTAGGCACAATATATTCTAAACTATATTGTATTGCTTTTAGTTGTCTTTTCATAGTCAGATTCTTTTATACTTTTGAAGATTTAACTTGGGAATATACTTCTATAGATAAAATAATAATGACTCCCTATTGGGATTTATTACAAATAGAAAAAAATTAGATATTTGTTCTTATAAGATCATATTAGACTTCTTATACAAACAATGATAAAAATCGCAGTTCTAATAACTTGTTTTAATCGCAAAAACAAAACAATATCTTGCATTAAAGATATTTATCAACAGATTAAGGATATCAATACACAAATTGATATCTACATTACAGATGGAGGTAGTTCTGATGGAACACCTGATTATATAAAAAAATACTATCCTGAAATAAATTTATATATTCAAGAAGGCTTATTTTGGGCAGGCGGTATGAGGTTTTCTTGGGGGAAAGCCATTATTAACAAGGATTATGACTATTTTTGGTTAGTTAATGATGATACTCATTTATACAAGGATTGTTTATCTATTCTTCTAGATACTGAAAAAAAATGTAACACTCTATTTGGGAAATATGGTATTTATATTGGTAGTACCAAAGACCCTAATAATGGTCAATTCACATATGGAGGTAAAAAATTAGAACAATGGGGCAATAACAAAAGTATAACTTTATATCCTAATGGTCAGATTCAAAAATGTGATTTAGGAAATGCCAATATAATGTTAATACATAATTCCGTTTTTAATAAGATTGGTGGACTTTCTGAAAAATACACCCATGGAATAGCTGATTATGATTATACGTTAAGAGCAGTAAAAGCGAATATACCAGTATTAGTTGCGCCTCTCTATTGCGGAGAATGTTTATATGATCATGGTAATAATTGGTTATCAAATTCTTCCTTTAGAAAAAGACTATCATTCTTATATAGTCCAAAAGGATTAGCATACAAAGAATATCTATATTTTATTAAAACATTCTTTCCAAAACAATACCCCATAGCCTTCATTAAATTATGGTTAAAAACACTTTGCCCTTCTTTGTGGAATAAATTTAAGAAATAATCTATGAGAAATCTTTTTTTTAGAACAAATTTAACTCCATATAGAATTGATACATATAATGCACTGCATAAGTTGTTGAATTGTGAATTTTTCTTTTATTGGGATAAAGATTTTTCACAAAATCATGATATGGAAGTTCTCAACAAAGAATGTGATTTTACACCCCACTATACAGAAAAGTACAAGTTTATAAATGAGAGGAGAAAAATAGCCAAAGGAGTTTGGAAAATACTTAAAAAATATAATCCCGAGATAGTTATCGTACCAGAATTTCAATTAATAGTGATTCAAGTCCTATTATTCAAATTTCTATTTAGGAAAAAAATTAAGGTCATTTCAATGTGCGATGATAGTTTTGATATGGTTAAAAATCACAGAGATTTCACTCTCATCCATAGATTAGCTAGAAAAATAATTGTGCCTTTTTTGGATAATATACTCTTAGTAGATAAAAGGACTGTTGATTGGTATCAAGAAAAATACAAAAAAGGCATTTGGCTTCCAATAATACGAGATGAGAGAAAGGAAATAAAAATAAATGGTATGATTCAACCCCTAACAGAAAGCATCAAACTTAAATATAAATTACTTAATAAAAGAATTTTGCTTTACGTAGGTCGTTTAGTTGAAGTTAAAAATCTGCACACACTTATAGATGCTATAGAGTTAACAAAGTCGTCATTCACAACAATAATAGTAGGAAGTGGGCATCTAGATAAAGAATTAAAAGAATATGCCAAAACAAAGTCCAAAGAAATTATTTTTATTGGGCAACAAAACAGCAATGAAGTAAGAACTTGGTTTCAAATTGCCGATGCCTTTATATTGCCAAGTACACTAGAACCATATGGTGCAGTTACAAATGAAGCCCTTATAGCAGGATGTTATTCTATTATTTCTATTCAAGCTGGTTCTGCTTGCTTAATAAATGAAACAAATGGCTGTCATATAAATCCTCATTCATCATTTGACATTTCCAGAAAAATTGATTCCTTTTTTACCTCCTACGATAAATCTAAAAATATAAATAAGGAGAATAAAATGCTATTCTCCTTTGACTCTATAATCACAACTGTAATCCAACAAATTTATGCCTAAAATAAAGACATCCAAAGGAGATATTCATTTTCACAGCAAATTTTTATATGTGGGTATCAAACAAATAGACCGAGATGTTGCTTTTGAAAATCTGAGAATTATTAGCCAAGTACTTAATAACGAAAATATCACTTGGGGACCTTTTTTGGGAACTTTATTGGGAATTATTAGAGACAATAATTTTATCGCTTGGGATGAAGATACAGATTTATATATTTTAAAGGAAGAAGAGGAGAAACTTAAAAATGCTTTATGGTTACTCATAGACTTAGGATTTAAGGTAATCCGCTATGAACGTAGAGGACTTTATTCTATAATGAGGAAAGGTGAATACATCGATTTCTATGTATTAAAAGAGATATGTCCCACTCTAAGATTTTCAGGTGGATCAGATTATATCTTTAGCAAATATCTAGAAAATACCATGAATTGGAATTTTCGAGGATTAGAAATATCTGTACCTAAAGACTACGACGAGTTTTTGACATTCCAATATGGAGATTGGAGGACTCCAGTTCAATATGCTGATTTCAACTTAAATATCTTTCAGCGAACATATTATAGAGTAAAAAGTAAAATAAAAAATAGCTTACCTGATTGTTTATATTACTATCTTCTTCATCAATATCACCAGAAATCTTTTCTGAGATTCAAAGATAAATGTAAGAGAAAAGGTGTTACTATTCCAACATCTATTACATTACCCAAACTAGGATAATATTCTTTGGCTTTATTGAAGTTTTGAGCATGCGACTACTCCTACATTTTTTATTTATTCTATTGGCCTTTCTCTTTCAAGGCCAAATATTTGCTCTTGCTTCTACAGAGACTATAAAATACCAATTCTTATGCTCTGAGAATGGTAATTCTGTTACACCTAAGATAGAAGTAAATCCTGAGGGATTTTGGGAATGGGAAGTTTTTTCCGATAAAGAAGGGGTTGCCATCTATTATTGTTTCTATATCAGTCCCAATATAGGTGTTCAGATTGGAAGCAAAAATGCACCTTACAAAACTGCTACATTTACACACGCATATACAGAAAATATCTCAAAGGTAACACTTGAAACGGCCACTACATCCAAAGGAGATTCTGAGGTAAAGGTTTTTATTGGAGAAACACAGATTGGAGAAACTCTATCTCTCAATGCCTCTAAAAACAGCAAAGCCAAAGAAATGACAGAATATGAGTTTGTCACAACCGAACCTATCTCCGGAGAAATTCGGGTTTGCTATGAGCGATTAGGAAATAACACAAACTCACAGGCCATATATCTGAATAGCATATCTATCACAAAAGAAATTTCTCTAAGTTCTACTGAGGTTTGCAAACCTATTTTCAGTCATTCCGATGGAGTATATGATAAGCCTTTTGAACTTTCCATCTCCGCAGACAATGCGGAGATATTTTATACCACAGATGGTTCAGATTCCAAGAATGGGAATCTTTATCAAGGGGCTATCCCTTTGAACGTAGGAACTACAACTATAAGAGCCACAGCTAAAGACAAAGCTGGAAACTTTAGCGAAGAGGCTACAGCCACTTATACTATTCTAGGAAATAAGCCTTCAGCTTCTGCAGAATATACGTCAGCTACGTTAGAAGACTTAGAGAATGGAGGCAACTTTCTTTTAGCCTCCGAACCAAATTTATCAAATGCCTGGGTAGTTTCCAAGTTTACAAATAACAAGTTGGTATCGACAAAAGATACTAACGAGTATAATTTTGTTCATATCTTCAAAGAGCAAGATTATTTTAGAATGACTCTACTCAAAGAAATCGGGGTTATCCAAAAAGAGGGAACCGATTTGAGTAGCTCACAAAATTTGGACTGGAATATTACTGCCGGAGAAGAAAGCGGACAGTTCATTATCACCAATAAAGAATATAATGAAGATAGTCCACGTGCTCTTTTATTTGTGGTAAATGATGGTAACGTAAAATATTTCCGCTCTTCAAACCTAACCGGATATAGCAACTACATTTATATTCTTAAGGAAAAAACCACGAGCGGCGTTTCCCATAAAGAGTTATTAGAATCTACACTTTATTATATATATAATATAACCGGACAATTTCTTTTTAGATGTTTGAGCCTTAAGCAAGCTAAGAGCAAGTTGGAATGCGGTTTATACATCATTAACGGACAGAAGGTCTTTATTAAATAGTAGTGGAAAAATATTTCAATATACAATATGAGTTTGACAAAGAGCTCATTCATAAATCTATAGAACAGCGTTTAGCCCTCAAACAATCTGCTTATATCTGTGTGGCAGATGGTGTGGTATTAAACACAGTCCATCGAGATTTAGAATATCGCAAAGTGGTAAACAATAGCATGTTTACTATTTGTGATAGCAGTTGGGTTCCAATTTATATCAGATGGATATATGGAGGGGAACAAAAACCACAATATTGTGGCAGCGATATATTCAGGGATATTATATCCATGAAAAAATATCGGATGGCTTTTATCGGAGGACACCAAGAAACTTTAGATTCATTACGCAAAAATCTCAGTAAGACAGATCCATCCATTTCCGATATGCTCTTCTATGAGTTGCCATTCTTGCCTGTGGAGCAATTCAACTATAAAGAAATAGCTGAGAAGATTACAGCTTCTGGAGCACAGATTGTATGGGTCTCTTTAGGAGCTCCCAAACAAGATTATTTTATGAATCGGCTACAGCAATATTTACCAACAGGTGTAATGTTGGGCGTGGGTGCTGCTTTCAATTTTTTCAGCGATGTAAATGAGCGAAGAGCTCCCCAATGGATGATACGTTCCCACTTAGAGTTTCTTTTCCGACTAACACAAGCCCCTAAGAAACAAATACTTCGCTGCTGGAATATCATAAAAACCATGCCGGCTATTTTCTTTGAAGAGATACAAGCTAAAAACAACAGAAAATAGTTTCCAAATTCTTCTGTTACATTCATGAATCCTTTTTTCCAACTGATACGTATATCTGTATCCACCAAAAAAGTTCCCACTTTTTCTGTCTCAGAAAAAGAATGGGAAGAACTATTTTCCGTGGCTCAGAAACAAGCTTTGACAGGTGTATTGTTGGAAGGAATTATGAAATTGCCAGACCAACATAAACCTCCAACCGACTTATTGTTATCCTGGTATGTATTTGCTGATAAGATTAAACAATACAATAGGTTGCTCAACGAGCAGACCGCTGATGTCAGCGATCGCTTTAAGCAAGACAACTTTCAGTCTGTTATATTAAAAGGACAAGGTAATGCCCTACTCTACCCCAACCCTTTATTAAGACAGCCTGGAGATATAGACATTTGGTTGGATGGTAGTCGGGATTCTATCATTAAATACATTTGTCAAGAGGCACCAGTTTCTGGAATTGTATATCATCATGCAGACTTTCCTGTACTGGAAGGAACTGAAGTAGAGGTTCATTTCACTCCAACATGGATGAACTCCTATTTTTCCAACAAAGAAATACAAAGTTTCTTCCAAGAGAAAAAGAATAGCCAATTTCTCAATGAAAAAGAATTACCCAATGGCAGGATAATCAATGTGCCCACCGCTGAAGTAAACAGAATTTTCTTATTGGTACATATTTATAGGCACTTATTCGATGAAGGAATTGGGCTACGCCAACTTTTAGACTACTACTATTTATTAAAGCAAGGAACAAGCGATGAGGAAAAAGAACAGACTCTCTATATCCTTAAAAGACTTAGGATGAAGCGCTTTACGGCAGCTGTTATGTATGTTGAACAAGAGGTTTTTGGACTTGAGGACAAATTTCTCTTAACAAAACCAGATGCCATAGCCGGAAAATTCTTGCTTGAGGAAATCATGGAAGCTGGCAACTTTGGTCATTACGACATGCGTGTAAACAAGCCCGAGAATGAAAGCCGTGGGATGCGTTTTATCAGAAAGACAAGGCGCAATTTCCGTTTTCTATTCCACTATCCTGACGAGGTCCTATGGAGTCCTCTTTTCAAACTCTGGCAATACTGCTGGAGAAGAAAGCACGGATATCTATAATATTACTCTATGTAACTTACAAATATAAATATACTCATTATGAACAGACTTAACTACTTAAGAATCATCATCTCAACATTGCTTTTACTGAGTACAGTATTCAGTGTTGCACAAACTACTCCTCCCACACTCTGTGGGATCTTACGCTATAGTGATTCACCAACCATCGTAAATGGTCTTTACACGATTGAGGCTCAACAAGACGCTAAGCCCACATTGTACTGGCGCGACAGCGACCTTGCTTTGATGGGAAATGGTGGTGCTGTATACGCTAACGGAAAATACTACGTATTATCTTTCTTAAATTTCGGAGTTCTTATCTCCACCTATGTAGTAGCCGACGTTGAGGCTATGACCTATGAACTAAAAAACAAGCCCACACGCATTGACTACTCATATATAGCAAGCGACATGACATACGATGCCACTACCGGTTTGGTTTATGCCATATCCTTGAACGAGACCGGCGACGGCTCTTTCGTATTAAGCACCATGAATTTGGAAGATGCAAAGAAAACCGCCATTGGTAGTATTATACAAATGTGTGCTCTGGCAGCAGACAAAGATGGACAACTTTATGGTATTGGCATTGATGGCATACTCTATAAAATTGACAAACAAACTGCCATCACAACTGCTATCGGTGCAACCGGCGTAACGCCTTCCTCAGACCAGTCTGCTACTTTTGACTGGGAATCTGGTACTCTCTATTGGTCTGCCTACACAGAAAAGGGAGGTGCCCTCTACACCGTTGACACCACCACCGGTGCTGCCACTCTTCTCAGCACTTATCCCAATGGCGAGCAGATTACCGGTCTTTTTGTAAAACCCGCCCCCAAAGCCGTTGGTACTCCGACAAATATAGATGAAGTATATACTAACTTTACAAAGGACTCTTTAAGAGGTATTGTTGGATTTGAGCTCCCCTTCCTAGATATCAATGATGAACCTTTAGAGGGAGAACTTTCTTGGAGTATTGAAGCAAATGGAAAGCAAATGGCTAGCGGGAAGGGTAACCCCGGAGATTTAGTAGAATCTACATTGACATTTGAGAATGAAGGTACATATAATTTTGTTATCAACGTCTCTAACTCCGCCGGTGCAGCCACTCCATATACATTTAGAAAATATATAGGAATGGATATCCCCCTTGCCCCCACCAACATCGTAGCAAAGGCTGATGGCAAAAAAGTGACACTCAGTTGGGAAATATCAGACAAGGGCATCAATGGAGGTTATATAGATGAGAGCCAGCTAATTCACCAAATTGTGCGTATGCCCGAAGAAGAGGTAGTAGCAGAAATGCAGTATGGAACAACGTTTACTGAAATCATAGAGAAAGATGGTATCAACGCACAATATTATATCCTAACTCCCGACCTTAACGGACGCACAGGGGAAGCTGCGGCTTCTAACCTCGTAGCTGTAGGCACACACATCTCTGTACCATTTACAGACTACCTGACAGACGTGATGCGCTATGCTCTCTACACAATAGTAGATGCTAACAATGACGGCGACTCCTGGATATGGGGCAACATGCCGGAAGGAAGTACACACATGCCCTGCGCCACCTATATGTGGACCATCAGTCCGGAAAATAATGACTGGATCATCTCACCGGCCATTTATCTGGAGCGTGGAAAAACTTATCGTGCCGACTTCTTTATGCGTTCTGAAAGTAACAAGTACACAGCCGATTTCAGCATCAGCCTCGGTAACCAACCTACTGCTGAAGGCATGACACGCACCCTTCGCCCAGTTGAAACATTGGCAAGCGATGCTGAAACCGCCTACTCTACCGATCCCTTTGAAGTTGAAGCAGACGGAGTGTACCACCTCGGTTTGCACATATCTGGTAAACGAAGCAATAATTATATCTACTTTACCAAACTACACATCACAGATGACCTTTCTGGTATCGATGGCACTTCTACAGAGCTTTTAGACATCAAGGTAAACAAAGGCTGTCTCAACATCAACAACTTAGAGGAAGCCCACTTTGAAGTATACAGCACAAAAGGACATTGCCTCTATCAAGGAAATGAAAGCAAGATAGTCCTTCATCTACCTTCTGGAGTATATCTTGTGAAAAGCGAGAATATCACAAAGAAAGTAGCTTTATAAATCCACTAAAGAATAAGGACCTTTACAAACTGGGGATACACTTTCGATGGTGTATCCCCAGTTTCTTTTTATAAGAATAATCTATATGTAGCAAGTGTTTTTTAAGACAAAAAAAGGTCTCTTTTAATGCTCTGATTTTCAACACTACTTTTAGGCCATTTCTTCGGTAAAAGCTAGGTGAATTTCGGTAACTACTAGGAAAATTTTGGTAACTACTAAGAACGCGAAAGTAACTACTAAGTTTTTCAATACCTTTATATAGCCTTTCTACATAAGAAAAGAAGCAGCCGGGCACTATAAGCCGGGTTCTGTAGTCTGAAGTAACAGACTGCCTGTCATTTATCCGGACTTGCCGTCACCGACAAGTTCTATCGTCCTACCCTCCGGCGATAATCGGACGGGACGCCCTAATGACGCCGGTATACGCGGACTTTCAGCCTCCGAAGTGCACAGCCCACAATGTCACCATTGCAGCGGTGGGCTCTTACCCCACCTTCTCACCCTTACCCTTGGGTCTAAAAGACCAAAGGCGGTTATTTTCTTCTACACCGATCTGCTCTCACGAGCACCTTCCGATTGGGAAGCGGAGCTCCCTATGCTGCCCAGACTTTCCTCCTGCACCACTTGATAAGAGTGCACGCGACAAGCCGTCCCGACTGCTTCTTGCTGCAAAGTTACAATTTTCCTAGAGGAAGACCCCCTTCTCTAGAGCCTTTTTTGTATTTTTGTAGCTTACAGAGCGGCCAACCAACAGGTACGCAGATATTACGTTACTTTAATGACTGGATTTATGAAAAAAACTTATCTGTTTCTCGCCCTACTCGTCTGTATCTTTCAGACAGGATTAGGACAAACCTACCAACCGACAAAGGAGATTTTGGAATCTCGAGAAAAATTCAATGACTACCGTTTCGGTATCTTCCTCCATTGGGGTATCTATAGTATGTTTGCACAAGGCGAATGGTACATGACCAACAAACAACTGGATTGTACAGAATATGCCAAAGCAGCCAATGCTTTCTACCCTCATCAATTTGATGCGACCGAATGGGTGTCTGCCATTAAAGGTTCTGGCGCACGCTACATCTGCTTTACGTCCAGACATCACGACGGTTTCTCTATGTGGGACACCAAACTGTCTGACTACAATATTATGAACACCCCGTTCCGTCGCGATGTGATAAAAGAACTAGCCGAAGCCTGCCACCAAGAAGACATGGCTCTCCACCTCTATTACTCTCATATCGACTGGACACGACCGGACTATCCTCGTGGAAGAACCGGTAAAACCACTTGTCGCAACCTTAAGCCCGACTGGGACAACTATTACAACTTTATGAACGGACAGCTCAAAGAACTTCTCTCTAACTATGGAAAAATCGGAGCTATCTGGTTCGACGGATGGTGGGACCACGACGAAGACAGCATCCCTTTCAATTGGCAACTTGATTACCAGTATGCCTTAATCCATCAACTACAACCGGCATGTCTTGTGGGAAACAATCACCACCAGACTCCTTTTGATGGTGAAGATATACAAATCTTTGAACGCGATGTTCCTGGTGAGAACAAGGCAGGCCTTTCAGGACAAGCCATCAGTCGCCTGCCACTCGAAACGTGTCAAACGATGAACGGCATGTGGGGCTACAAAGTAGAAGATCAAAACTACAAGAGCACAAAAGAGCTGATACGCCTATTAGCAAGAACTGCCGGAAAAGGAGCCAACCTTCTACTTAACATAGGTCCGCAACCCGATGGAAAATTACCTCAAGCAGCTCTGCAACGACTTTCAGAAATAGGAGAATGGATGGCTTGCTATGGAGAAAGTATTTACGGAACAGAAGCCGGTCCATTCAAACTGGAAGAGAAAATTGTCACAACACAAAAAGAGAATCTTATCTATGTACATCTATTGGACGAAACTCTCAAAGAAGTACAGATACCATTGCAAGAAAAAGTAAAAGAGGTTAAACTGCTGAGAGACGACATTCCACTTACCTACAAACAAAAAGACGGTATATTAACCTTTAATGTAGATATAAATAAGGAAACACCTGACCAAGTGGTTGTTATCAAACTCAAGAAAAATAAATAATGTATTCCCCATCTCCAATAAAGAGATGGGGATACAATAAAATAGGAGTTACTACGTTTTTATATAGAATAGCTATACGATTCTGCCATGATAGAATACATCAAAGGAAAAATAGAGGAACTGACACCAATGCAAGCCGTAATTGAAGCCGGCGGTATAGGTTACCAAATATTTATTTCACTCAACACTTACTCTGCCATACAAGGAAAAACAGACGCCAAGCTATATATATATGAAGCGATACGAGAAGATGCACATTTGCTATATGGATTCAAGGCCAAGAGTGAACGAGAAATTTTCCTATTGCTAATATCTGTTTCAGGCATTGGCTGTCAAACAGCAAGAATGATTTTATCAGCATTTAGTCCTGCTGAGTTATCTGGTATTATACAAAGTGAAGACCTAAGATCTTTGAAAAGCATAAAAGGTATTGGACCCAAAGCTGCCCAGCGTATCATCGTAGAACTAAAAGACAAAGTCTTGTCTATTGAATCCGCCCAACAAGCAACTGCAACGACAGCAACAGACCAAAGCTATCCCAAAGCAACAGTAGACGAAGCTGTCGCAGCCTTAACTATGCTGGGTTTCCCCCCTGCTCCCACCCACAAGGTCGTAGTACAAATAGTAAAAGCAGATACTAGTTTGCCTGTTGAAATGGTTGTAAAACAGGCTCTTAAAATGTTGTAAAAAATCCATTCAACAACCCTAAGATTTCTATCTTTAATTTCAGAAGAACGTGCTTAGAAAGAAATATCTCATCTTATTGCTGATGATACTGACATCCATTATGTCGGTAGCTATTTCTATACCCGCAAGCACTATTATCTCCCCAAAACAAGCAGGACAAGAAGAAGAAAAAAAGGATAGCATCAAGCCCAAGTTTAAGGTAAAAAAGACAACAGCCCAAAGCGAAAAAGACACTCGTCACCTATCTACTGATCTAAAAGACCCAGAAAATCTTAAGACGGATGTATTCTATGATGAAGCAACTGGCACCTATCGTCTAGGTACAAAGTTAGGAGAAAATTTCCTTGAAGCGCCATTTTATCTCACTGAAGAAGATTATCAAGAATGGGCTGCAAATCGTTCTATACGAGAATATTATAAAAGCAAAAACGCTGAAGAATTTAAGAACAAAGGCAAGGAAAAATTCGACTTTACGGATATGAAATTTGACCTTGGTCCTGCGAGCAAAATCTTTGGTCCTGGCGGTGTACGTATCAAGACACAAGGTTCGGCCGAACTTAAGATTGGAGCCAATACCCGGTTTGTTGACAATCCTTCTCTATCTGAACGCAATAGAAAAGTTTTTGGTTTCGACTTTGAAGAAAAAATAAACCTCAGCGTAAACGGAAAAGTCGGTGACAAAGTCAATATGGACTTCAACTATAATTCAGAAGCCACATTTAACTTTGATACCCAGAATATCAAATTGAGATATGAAGGCAAGGAAGATGAGATCATAAAGCTCATAGAGGCTGGTAATATTTCAATGCCAACTAATTCTTCTTTGATTAGAGGTGCTTCATCCCTCTTTGGTGTACGAGCTGATATGCAGTTTGGTAAATTAAAGCTACAAACTGTAGTTTCACAAAAGAAATCAAGTAGTCAAAGTGTAAGTTCTAGCGGCGGTATCCAATTAACAGACTATGAATTTTCTGCAGACAGCTACGATGAAAACAGACATTTTTTCTTAGCCCATTTCTTTAGAGACAACTACGACGAGAGCATGAAGCAACTACCTAACATTCTCTCTGGTGTCACAATTGAGCGTATTGAAGTTTGGGTAACCAATAAAACTGGAGCTACAACAAACAATCGTAACATCGTAGGTTTTACAGACTTAGGAGAACAAACCAGGATAAGTAACCCCATGTGGGGAATGGGAGGAAATACCAATCCCAGCAATAGTTCTAATACCCTCTATGAAACATTGGTTTCGCAATTATCCACAGCACGCGACATCTCTCAGACCACACAAATTTTGGACGGAGCAGGTTTGGTAGGCGGAAGCGACTATGAGAAATTAGAGTCTGCAAGATTACTTAATTCCTCAGAGTACAAATTAAATAACGCTTTGGGTTATATTTCTCTTAAAACAACATTACAAACAGACCAAGTATTAGCCGTAGCCTTTGAATACACCTACAGAGGTACACGATATCAAGTCGGTGAATTTTCTACCGACAGAAAGGATAACAAAGAAGCTTTATTTGTCAAGACTCTAAAAAATACAGCCTGCAATCCACAAATGGGCAACTGGGACTTGATGATGAAAAACGTCTATGCGCTAGGCGCCACCTCTATACAAAAAGAAAAATTTCGCCTTGATATCAAATTGCTTAGCGACACTACCGGCGTTTACCTTTCTTATCTTCCGGAACCTTCCCTCAAGAACAAAAAGATTCTGTCTTTAATGGGACTTGACCGTTTGGACAACAATAACAAAAGAAATCCTAATGGCTATTTTGACTATGTAGAAGGTTATACAATAGATGCGTCCAGCGGCCGTATCTATTTCCCGGTAGTTGAACCTTTTGGTTCTAATCTCAAAAAGGTTATCGGCGATGAAGAAGTCGCAAAAAAATATGTTTATCAAGAACTATACGATTCTACAAAAACAATAGCCAAACAAATCGCCGAAAAAAACAAGTACCTTATCACTGGACAATATAAAGCGACAAAACGAGATGAGATTCAACTCGGCGCAATGAACATACCCCAAGGTTCCGTAGTAGTTACTGCCGGCGGACAAACCTTAATGGAAGGTTCAGACTACACTGTAGACTACAATTCCGGCATCGTAAAAATTCTGAATAAGAGTATTCTTGATGCTGGTACTGCTATAAATGTAAGCCTGGAAAGTAATACAGACTATGGTATGCAAAGAAAGACCATGGTTGGTTTTAATTTCCAATACGACTTCAGTAAAAATTTCCAAATAGGTGGTACCTTTATGCATTTAGGAGAAAAACCACTTACCACAAAAGTGGCTATGGGCAGCGAGCCTCTTAATAACACTATCTGGGGACTTAATGTTGCTTGGAAAAAACAAAGTCAATGGCTTACAGACATGTTAGACAAACTTCCTTTACTGCACTGCACAGCTCCTTCCAGCATTAACTTCCAAGCAGAATTTGCCCAACTAATTGCAGGAAAGAACAAAGGTTCGCAAGGAAATGCTTCTTATGTAGATGATTTTGAAAATGCAAAAAGCAATATAGATATATCTACTCCTTCAGAATGGACCATCAGTTCTTGTCCTTCATTCTTTCCTGAAGCAAAATACATAAATGATATCCGATATGGTTTCAACAGAGCCTTGCTTGCCTGGTACTACATTGACCCTTTATTTACTCGCAGGTCTTCTTCATTAACTCCCGGACATATCAAAGGCGACTTAGCTCAATTGTCAGACCCCGATGTTATGGAAGTCTACAAACGAGATTTATTCCCCAACCAACAGATTAACTATCAAGAATCAGCTACACTAAATGTTCTGAACCTGGCTTATTACCCTAACGAAAGAGGTCCTTACAACTTAGATCCCAGCTTAGATCAAGATGGACATTTATTAAATCCTCATAAACGCTGGGGAGGTATGATGCGTAAACTGGAAACTAGCGACTTTGAAACTGCTAATATTGAATATATAGAATTTTGGCTGATGGACCCATTTATCAAAGCAAGAGAAAATGGGAAAGACCTATCTGGTGATTTATATTTCAACTTGGGAGAAATTAGCGAAGATGTTCTGAAAGACGGAAAGAAATTCTATGAAAGTGGTATGCCTACCGATGGAGACCCCTCACAATATACAGAAAATATATGGGGACGAGTACCCACTCAAAATAGTATAACATACGCATTTAATACCTCAAGCAATTCTAGAGAGAAACAAGATGTCGGTTACAATGGTTTGACTAGCGAAGAAGAAGCTACCTACCCTACTTATCAAAACTATCTAGCTCAAATCCAAGGAATAGTACGTCCTGAAGTATATGACTCTATTCTTAAATCACCTTCAGCCGATAAATACCATTATTTCAGAGGCTCTGATTATGATGCAAATCAGACATCTATATTAAACAGATATAAATATATCAACAATCCTAATGGGAACTCCGCTAGTGCAGATCGTTCACCTGAAAGCTATAGTACAGCCTATAAGACCACACCTGATGTAGAAGATATCAACCAAGACTACACACTTAACGAATACGAAAAATATTACCAATATCGTGTACGCATAGCTCCAGAGTACCTAAGCGTAGGACAGAATTTTATAGTAGACCAACGTAACACAAGAATAAAAACCCGCGATGGAAACTGGAAAGATGTTACCTGGTATCTATTCCGAATACCTGTTGATCAATATGAAAAGCGTGAAGGTGGCATCAATGACTTCAGTAGCATCCGTTTCATGCGTATGTTTATGACAGGCTTTCAAAATCCTGTGGTTTTACGCCTAGCTACCCTTGATTTAGTTCATGGAGAGTGGAGAGGTTATGAGCAGGCCCTTTATGCCGGAAAATCTCCGGATGTTAGTGGTTCGATGAGCATATCCGCAGTGAATTTTGAAGAGAACAATGAAAAGATTCCTGTAAACTATGTAATTCCACCAGGAATTAGCCGAGTTATAGACCCAGGACAAAGCCAAGTTCTACAAAACAATGAACAGGCGCTATCTCTTACCGTGAAGAACTTAGCTTCTGGAGATGCTCGTGCCGTTTATAAGAATACCTCTTTAGACTTAAGACGATACAAACATTTGCAAATGTTTGCACATGCCAATAGTCTTCCTGAGGACAACACCCTCGAAGATGGTCAGACAAGTTTATTCATACGTCTTGGCTCTGATTACAAAAATAATTTCTATGAATACGAAATTCCTTTGACTGTCACACCTGAAGGTAAATATGCACAATCAGATGCAGGTGCTAGAGCCGTTTGGCCTGAAGCCAATATGCTTGATATTGATTTGTCTATCCTAACAGCCACAAAGAAGAACCGTAACAAACAAAAAGCTTTAGGTCTGGCAAGTTATGTCGAACTCTACTCCGAATATGACCCTGAAAAGCCTAATAATAAGATAAGCGTAATGGGTAATCCTTCTTTAGGAGAAATCCGTACCATCATGATTGGCGTACGTAACAACTCGCGTTCTGTAAAAAGTGTAGAGGTCTGGGCTAATGAATTACGTCTGCAACAATTTTCCAACAAAGGCGGTTGGGCCGCTAAGAGCAGTTTGAACCTACAACTTTCAGATGTAGCAACAATCAATCTATCCGGACATATTGAGACCGATGGTTTTGGTGGATTAGAAGAAAGTGTATCACAACGCCGAGATGATAATCTCTATCAATATAGCATTACCACAAATCTTGAATTAGGAAAATTCCTACCAGAGAAAGCCAAGCTGCAGGCTCCAATCTATTATTCTTATAGCAAAGAACGTACCGTGCCACGCTATAATCCTTTGGATACTGATATGGAACTTCGTGATGCTCTTGATGCCATGGCCAATGAGCACGAACGCGACTCGCTTAAGAGTATCGCTGAGAAAGTTGTGATAAACAAAAACTTTAGTATCACAGGAGCTCGTTTTAACATATCAACCAAGCGCCACCCCATGCCATACGACCCCTCAAACTTTACAATCGGCTATGCACAAAGTAGTCGACATACTACAGGAGAAACTACGGCATGGGAAAAAGACCAGAACTGGAAATGGACTTTCAATTATAACTATAGTCCTAACTACAAGACGCTTGAGCCTTTCAAAAAAATAAAAAGCAAAAGCAAGTGGCTAAAGATAATTAAGGAGCAGAATTTCAATTATTTACCACAAAATATTGGATTCAACTCCGACATTGTCAGGAATTATTATGAGTTGCAAGAAAGAGATATGGAAAATCTTGACAACAAAACAATTCCACTCACATGGTCCAGCGACTTCCTTTGGAACAGAAGTTTTACTCTTCGTTGGGACCTCACAAAAAATTTACATATGAATTTCAGTTCCGGAACTAATGCTGAAATAGAACAACCTTATACTGCAGTAAACAAGGATCTCTATCCAACACAATATGATGCATGGAAAGATTCTATCTGGAATAGCATCAAGCATCTTGGAACACCCCTAACCTATCAACAAAACTTTGACGTATCTTGGAAACTTCCTCTTAACAAGATACCTTTGTTTGATTGGTTTACTAGCGACGTAAAATATTCAGCAACATACAACTGGACAAGAGGAGCAGACCTGACCGATGGAACCTCTATGGGAAATACAATTGCAAACTCCCGTACAATAAACGGCAATGCGCGTATCAATCTTGAGACACTTTACAACCATTCTCCGTTCCTTAAGAAAGTTAATAGAAAATTTGCCACAAACAGCAGTAGTGGAAAGAATAAGAAAAAAGAGAATAAGAATTTCACTAAGGAAATACAGCTTCGTCCCGATACCACGGTCAAGGTGACTCACAACCAAAAAAGCAAGCGTGTTAGAGTTGTCGCAATCAGAGAAGATGGCAAGAAATACCCTATCCGATTTAAGGTAATAGATAATAACAACATCTTAATTACCACTCAAGATACTACAAAAGTAAAACTTACCGTTGCACCACAAAAACGAAAAGAGGAGCAAGGATGGTACAAAGCTCTGGAATACACCGCCCGTGGCCTTATGAGTATTCGCAATATTAGTATCTCTTATCGCAACTCTATGAACATGACAATTCCCGGTTTCTTGCCAACAATAGGCGATTATTTCGGCCAACGCAATAGCAGTGGTCTTCAGCCTGGTTTGGACTTTGCTTTTGGATTTGCAGGAGAAGATTACATACATCGCGCTGCCCAAAAAGGATGGTTGCAACAAAGTGATAGTGTTATAACTCCGGCTACAACCAATCTGGCTGAAGAATTACAGATTAAAGCAACCATAGAACCTGTCAGGAATTTCAAGATAGATTTAACAGCCAGCCGCAATGTCAGCAAAGCGAAGAGTATACAATACATGTTTGCCGGAATGCCTACAACACAAAGTGGTAGTTTCACAATGACCACCATCAGTATCAAAACAGCTTTTGAGAAAGGCGGTAATGCCGACAATGGATATAAGAGTAAGAGTTTCAATAAATTTGTAGCCTCCTTAGATAAGTATCAGCAACGAATAGAGAAAATGTATGCCGGAGCTACTTATCCCAAGGGTACAGCTTTAAGCGGACAACCTTTTGATCCAGCAAATGGAACTGTCAACAAGTATTCTGCTGAGGTAATGATACCTGCATTCCTCAACACCTACTGCGTAAGCAGCAATTCTTTAGACATTTTCCCGGCTCTGACGCGCTTGCTACCCAACTGGAACGTATCCTATAGCGGATTGGCCAAACTCAAGAGAATGAAAAAAGTCTTCAAGAGTTTCAACATCAACCACGGCTATAAGAGTATCTACTCCATAGGCTCTTATAATACATTTAGCAGTTACATGGAATACATGAACGGCTTTGGATTCGTACAAGACGTTGCTACCGGCAATCCTGTTCCGAGTTGTATGTACGACATCTCTACCGTCAGCATCAACGAATCTTTTTCTCCGCTCATTGGAATAGATATGACATTCAACAACAACCTGACGGCCAAAGTTGAATACCGAAAGACCCGTGTACTTACTCTTAGTATGACCTCCCAACAGATTAACGAAACACGCTCTGACGACATTGTCTTCGGAGTGGGCTACAAGATAAATGACCTCAACCTCTTTGCCCCAAAGAAGAAGGTGAAGAAGTCAAAGAGTGGCAGCAACTCTTCAAGCAGTCAAAAGGGAAAGAGCAACAGTAAAGGATTTAGCAATGACCTTAACATACGCTTGGACTTCTCCATCAGAAACCAAAGTGCCCTCAATCGCGATATTCTCACAAGTATCACCCAGGCAACAAGTGGTAATAAAGCCATTCAAGTGTCGTTCTCTGCAGACTACACACTCAGTAAATACCTAACCATCACTGCCTACTATGACCGGCAGAAGAATACGCCGTTGCTCACTTCAAGTTCCTACCCCATCACCACACAGGACTTTGGCGTCAGTCTTAAATTCATGCTTAACAGATAATCCTATATGAATACACATCAGCTTATCCGCAGAGGAATTGCCATCGTGCGCCAATATGTTCTTCCCAGACCTCTTGGACGCGATGAGTCTCAACAATGCATTGCCCAATTTTTATCCTCGCCCCACCCCTGTATGATTGGTCGCTTTGGTAGTGCAGAGATTCAAGCTGTTGTCAACAGCATTTTACCCCCCCTATTTTCACAAATTTTAAGAAAGAGAACTTGGAATCATATAGAGAATAATGCAGGTTTCTTTCCTGTCAATTCTCAAACCCTATCACTTTTCAAAGACTTGATGATTGCATCCATGAAGCAATGCGACGTGTTGGCTTCATGGCGTATTGAGGAATCTTTATTCCGCAAGCAACTCAAACACGCCATACGTATCCCCTTATCCGAACTTGGCCCTATCGACGAAAACGGTAGTTGGCACTATGTTCTTGAAGGAAAAAAAGTATTGGTAATTAGTCCCTTCGCCGAACTTATCAGGGAGCAATATGACAACAAACGTACGCTCATCTGGGGGAATGGGCATGTACTTCCGCCCTTTGAAAAACTCCTGACACTCAAAGCCGTAAACAGCATTGGTGGCCATAGCGAATTTTCCTCCTGGTTTGAAGCGCTCGACTGGATGAAGCAGGAAATCAACAAGATGGATTTCGACATTGCCATTCTTGGATGTGGAGCTTATGGTTTTCCACTTGCAGCACACATCAAACAAATAGGAAAGAAAGCTATCCACATAGGAGGAGCCACTCAACTATTCTTTGGCATCAAAGGTAAGCGTTGGGAGAATGCTGCTTTTATAAATGAGCATTGGGTTTCTCCCAGAATTGAAGATAGGCCCAAAGGCTGGGAAAAAGTAGAAGGCGGTTGCTATTGGTAGCTTATAAATACAGATAGTTTCTAAGAGAAAGCAGTATCAACAGATATTACGCTAAGAGTTTTTCAAGCGGTTGACACAAAAGTTTCATGCGCTTGACACAAAAGTTTCATGCAGTTGACACAAAAGTTTCAAGCGGTTGACACAAAAGTTTCAAGCCATATTACAAGATATTTTAGCTATCTAAGAAAAAACAATTGCTACTAAGGTTTATATTCTACAAACAAAAGCGGCTTAGCATCACAATGCCAAGCCGCTTCTTTTTTACCTCTTTATTATTGCTCTGGCACACAAACCAGCATCTCACAAACTCGGCAATCAAAATGCAGCGGGAATGTGCGACCATCTGAAGTACGCAGACTTAAAGGTTCCTTAAATGCTAATGGAACCCTTCTATTTAACTGCATTTTACTCCTACCCCGTTTACACTGTCCCAACTGATAAAGGATACAATACTTGCAGCGCATCAGGTATTCAGGAATGGAGTTTTCCTTTAGTTCATAAGCAGAAGACACCTCTATAGCTCCATGTTCTTGACATACTCTGCGAGCCATGCTGTTTGCCACATTGGCAGAATATTCGGCATGAGCAACAGGCAATGCCGTTGTTTGCTCAGCAGCAGGCAAAGTGTCGGGCAATAAATTGGGGAAAGGTTGCTCTGAAAGTTGCTGAACGCATTCTCTACGCCAATTAGCCAAGGTTGAAGCCGGAATGAAAGGTTCGCCATCGCTTTCCACAAAAACATTCCTTGCAACAAAAGGCTCGGCACCAAGTTTGCTCAGTTCCTTCACGATACGCTCGCGTTGTGGTTTCAAGGCTGTTTGTTTCTCTACAGGATAATGCTGGGAAATACTACGCCCGGCTTCGTCTGAGAGAGAAAGAGAATAACCTTGCGAAGTTTCTTTCAGCACAACATCTACTTGTATATAGCGCTCTGCTGTGGGGCGTGACATGGTGCGTTCAAAAGCTGCATCGTGATTCCGATAAAGAGACTGCCCCACTGCTGCACGAGATTTCTCCGTCAAGCAGAGACGTTTTCCGTCTACGTTGTTCACACGGAAACCGCTCAGTCTGTTCTCTTCATCGTAGAAACATAAGCCATCACCGGCATGGAATCCCTCTGTGTGAGCCGTTCCTTCCGGAGATACTATCAGGTTACGCCCTTCTACGGCAGTGACTCTTCCCACATATTCGCCTACAGATTTGGGAGTGGAGAGCGAAGCCAAATCTGGAGTCCGCTCGTATAAAAAATATTCTGTGAACCCACGATTAAAACTGCGCAAAGGATTGGGAGTGAAATCAAAGCGAGTAGCACCATATGAGCTACGCTCAAACTCATCGGGGCGCCGCTGCAGGATTTCGTCCAGGCATTGACGATAATGGGCCGTGATGTTTTTCACATAGGAAACATCTTTTAGGCGGCCTTCAATCTTAAATGAAGAAACTCCGGCATCCAGCAACTGCTCAAGAGATGCACTTCTATTAAGGTCACGCAATGACAACAAGTGGCGGTCGCGCTCCAAGACCTTACCATCAGCATCTATCAAATCAAAAGGTAAGCGACAAAACTGGGCGCAGTCTCCGCGATTGGCTGAGCGCTTGAAACAATGCCACGAAGCATAGCATCGACCACTATAACTTACGCATAAAGCACCATGTACGAAAACCTCTATGGGCACACTGACCGACTTGCAAATAGCGGATATATTTTCCAGGCTCAACTCGCGTGCCAGCACCACTACATCGGCCCACTGCGAGTAGAACTCCACAGCCTCGATGTTGGAGATATTGCACTGCGTAGAGATATGCACCTCCATACCCACCTTGCGGGCATACATAATGGCGGCCACATCGGCAGCAATGATGGCATCGATACCCTCCTTCAGGGCGCGGTCGATAACCTCACGCACCGCCTCCATCTCATTATCATAGAGGATAGTATTAACGGTAAGGTAGGTCTTGACACCCGCCTCATGGGCAATACGCACGATGTTGGCCAAATCGTCCAACGTGAAGTTCACCGCCGACTTGGCACGCATATTCAACACGCCCACGCCAAAATAGATGGCATCGGCACCCGCCGCAATGGCCGCGTGCAACGACTCCATACACCCCACGGGGGCCATAATCTCGATATCTGTTCTTTTTACTGTCATATTTCTAATTTTCGTTTCTGCTATTTTACCGTTACAAATTTTTCAGCCGTTCGTACAACCTATGGCATTCGCCATTATTCAAGTCTGACCCACCCCCAACCCCCGCCTCAGGCAGGGGCTTTGGTCGCTCAAGCTCCGAAGGTGGAACTAATGACCGTAATCGGGATTATTTCGTTTCTGCTATTTTACCGTTACAACTTTTCTCTTCGTAATCCCAACCTATGGCTTGCGCCATTGCAATTCAAAATTCAAAATTCAAAATTGAGATTTTATTTGACGCTGAAATGTAATTGAAGGTTTAGTCCGAAAAACTTTTACTGCGATGATACAAATACACATGCGTCAGCAAATTTTGAATTTTGAATTCTTAATTTTGAATTTTACTTCTCTCGTCCCATCAAGTTCTCGGCAA
>CALCHR010000186.1 GCA_937901185.1 uncultured Bacteroidales bacterium | reverse complement strand
TCATCCCTTGGTTGCGCAGAACTACGGCATGGATTGTGAGGTTTATTGCGCAGAGATCGATCTGACCGCTCTGTTTGCGCACAGACTTCCTTACTTTATGGACTATGTATTCATGCTGACTACAACAGTGATGTATTTGTAGAAAGTCTCCTGATTATGCCCGGCACAGGTACAGGCATTATGGCTGACCGTGGTGGCAAGGTCGCATATAGTAGCGTCTCTAACCGTGCTACAGTTGAGACGCACACAGCAAGAGGCGGAAGAATCTACACGGGTAGCTAAGGAGGGACGATATGATTACAGTAACATACAGAGATATAGCGTATGTCTGCGACAAGGCAATTAAAGGCGATAATTACATTCACCTTTTAGACGCTTCTGGCTGCATGATTGCCGCATTTGATGGCATCTCTAACTTCGATATATTCACTATCTCTGGTGGCGGGTGGACCACACCGTCGCCTGATGACGAGTGCTATCTCGCAGTGGTACGTGAGGATGGTACAGTAGCTAAGGGCGGTCACAAATGCAACGACGTGGCGCCGAACCCAAGGTATCAAGTTACTCTTGCATCTGCAAGCAGCGGATGGACACAGTCTGATTCAACCTACTCTAAGATTCTCACACTAGCCGGTGTGAAGCCCACTGACCTTGTTGCGATAGTTCCTGAAACGCAGAAAGCATGGGCGCAGAGTTACTTAGGCATAGTAGTAGGAACAGACACAATTACTATAAGTACATCAGTGCTCCCACCTGAAGACTGTGTATTGTACATGTATCTTATCAGGACATCTGGCACAGTTGTGCTTTAATAATCGGAGGTATCATGGATTCAATACAGGTAATATTACAGGTTGCAGCTGTTGTAACAGCTATAACTACGATATGCGTAGCCGCAAAGAAAGTAATTAGCTTAGTCAAGAAGATTGCCGACTTCATTCACAGGTTAGACAGTAGCGTAGATACTTTACTGAAGCATGACAACGCGCAATACAAAGCGATACTTCGCTTAACTATAACTGCAGACCACATGCCGATGAGTGAGCGTCTACTCGCCGGTAAAGAATATGTGGAAGAGCTTGGCGGCAACGGGGAAGTTAAAGCACTCTACAATGAGCTTAAGGCGAAGTGTGAAGCAGTAAATGATTAATAACAAGCACCGAGTAGCTACTCGGTGCTTTTTCTTTGTATTATTTACTCACTCGTATTACGTCCGTAATATTACTGCAGATATTTATAAAGGAGGCGTATTACGTACGTGCCACGAGAACTACCTACTCACTGCGAGAGATTTTCCTACATTATATTATATAAGGGCCATTCACATAAGGAATATATAAGAATATAATATATATTTGTCTTAAAAATTTCCAAATTTATCTTTTTATCTCAATTATCTTAGTTATCTCAGTTATCTCAATACTTTTTCACCCTTCTCCCCTCTCCAATAAAAATTTTTCAAAATTATTTTTGTAGATAGACCCTTGAGATTTTTGTACTTAGATAACTAAGATAACTGAGATAACCGAGATAATTGAGGTAAAAATTGCTGAAAATAAACCTGTTAAAAACTCGTGAGGGAAGGGGGCTCCCAAGGGGGTAAAACTATGATATAATAAAAACGTAAAGGGGAGCCACCCCGGAAAATAAATTTTAATAGTCGAAAGGAAACAAAACTATGGCAAACAAGATTATCACAGTAACATGCCCTCATTGTGGCGAAACATTCGAAGTCGAGCAGGTAAAGAAACTCAGAGGCCAGCTTGCTGGTATCGCTCTTGAAGACATGACAGACGAGCAGCTCAAGAGAGAAATCATCAACGCAAACTCTGTTCTTTATAAGGCAAAGCAGCGCGGCGCATCTGATGACGTTATCGCAGCAAATCAGGCTCGTGTTGACGCAGCTAAGGCTGAGAAGGCAAAGAGAACTCCTGTAGTTGTTGAGACTCCCGACGCTGACGGCGTTGCTGATGCTCTCATCGCAGAAGACGTTGCTGACGAGATGTAATTAAACCAATCGGCCCTAGCGGGCCGATTGCTGAAGGCCTACAATGTAAAATAAGTACTCCTCCTAAATGTCGAGCTTATTGTAGGTCTTCAGCAGTCGGTTAGCTCACCGGTTGCCTTATTGTTTCCTGCCTGACGGGTTTTTCTCACACGGGTCTTGTCAACCCTTCTTACTTTCTTTTTTCCCGTCAGGTATCTCCTTAAGCCAACAATAGCACGAAGAACCTCTTGTAGGTCTGGCACGATTTGTTGGCTTTACTTATTGTAATAAATTTTTAGACTTGAGGTGCATCATGGCAAACAAGCTACGAATCTCAAAGCACTCCATAGAGATAGCGTTCGATAACCAAGACGCTCCGCTGGTTGGACAGTTTTATCCTGTACACTATAACCGTAAGAAGACAATCGGAACGTTATCAGTTAGGAACCTACCTGAGGTGCTTAAAGTCTTTCGTGATATAGACGAAAGTAAAGCGTACGCGCTCCCAGAGCAGATACGTAAATTATACTTTAATGAAATAAATGCGAGGCGGCGCATCGACGACTTGATGAAGAATGGTCCAGTGAATAGCCCTGTAGTTAACGAGCATCTAACGCTAAAGCCTCACCAACAGCTTGGACGAGAGATTGCTGAAGTACGTGATAAGTACTGTTTCTTCTTCGATACTCGTACAGGCAAAACGCCTCTTAGTCTGGCAATAATGAGAGATGACTTGCTTCGCCACCCCGACCACAGATGGCTTGTAGTTTGCCCCCTCATTCTTATAGAGAATGCGTGGATACCAGATGCCGAGCAGTTCATTCCTGATATAAAAGTTGTGAATTGTCATGCAGCTACAAAAGATAAGAGATTGAATATAATCAGCGACGCCGCAAAGAACGGAACGCAGATTTTCATCACTAACACAGAGTCCTTTGTAGCTTACCGCGAGCACTTTGAAAAACTTGGTTTTGAGGGCTGCTTCGTTGACGAGAGCTCGGATATGAAGTCCCAGAAGTCGAAGCAAAGTAAAGAGCTTGTAGATTTCGCACAAAACTTAAAACGCTTCTATCTACTGAGCGGTACTCCCGCACCTAACGGTGAGTGGGAATACTTTATGCAGCTCAGAGCAATCGACTACTATAGCATGCCGAGTAGCTACACCCAGTTTACAGAAAGATACTTCATTAATATATCGCGCAACCCACAGTACCAGAAGCTGGTATTAAGAGGTGATATGAAGGACTCACTAATGCAGCTTATTAAACGGTATGCAATCTATGTAGATAAAGAAGATGTCCTTGATACGCCCGGCCGTACGTTCATAGAGGTACCACTTGATATGCCTAATGAACTTATGGACCACTACCGTATGCTTAAGAATAAATTATATCTTGAGCTTGACGATAAGCAGATTGTGGCACCAAGTGCCGCAGCGAAGTTAAACAAGTTAAATCAGGTATCATCTGGCTTTATAATCGATACGCAAGCTGTAAAGGAGAATAAGTTCTATGGAGAAGACCAGCAAGAAGTCTACCTACTCAGCGATTACAGGTTTAAGGCACTCCAAGACACTCTCGCACTGCACCCAGATGCTCAAGTACTTATCTGGGCTAACTACAGAGCAGAGTTTGAGGCTATTAGTACTATGCTCGGAGGGAAGTGCAAAACGTTATACGGAGCTACTTCACTATCTGATAAAACAGCCGCAATACAAGCATTTAAGCGTGGAGATATACAGTATCTCGTCGCGAACCCAGCTTCGGCCGATAAAGGACTCACGCTCACAAATTGTCATATATGTGTATACTTCAGCTTAAACTGGAGCTATGAATTGTACAAGCAGAGTATGGAGCGTATCTACGCAGATAGGTCTAAGCAACCTGAACATTGCTTGTATTATATACTTCTTGCAAAGAGCTCAGTAGATGAAGTCTTGTATCATGACGTACTGCAGGGTAAAGGTGATGCAAGCACTGCAATACTGAATCACTTAAAGGGAGGGGTATAATGGCTACTATTATAAGTATACTGCTCGCAACACTGCTTGTACTAATAGCTTTTCCACGTATGTTGCTTTGGTGTGAAGACTTAAGTGTCTCAATTGGAGAAGGTGTAGTAATGTTTGTTGAAATCATTATCGAAGACTGGAAAGAGCTGTTCAGTAGATGGTTCAGATGATAGGAGGAGAATAATTGTTTTCATTTAGCAAAACAATAAACGTAACAAATCTAAAGAATGTATTATGTCAAGTGCCCCGCGCCGTTGTTGTAGATTGGGGTCTGGAAGTTGGTGATGAACTTGAGCTTATCTACAGGAATGGTGAAATTACCATCAGACCGTATGTTCAAAGAGGAAGCGGACTTACTGAAAGCAGTAACGGATTGGCTGGAACCTCAGAAGCGTGACGGTATAAAGTTAATCAGAATATGCGACAGGTATAACAAAGGTTACTCTGACCTGTTCATCTGCGTCAGAGGAGTGTTTGTAGTTGCTGAGCTTAAGGATGACGAGGGCACAGCGACGCCGCACCAAGAGTTATTTATAAAGGAAATACAAGATGCCGGTGGTATAGGCGCCGTGTGCCGCACCGTTAAGGAGGTGGCCGACCTTGTAGATGAAGCTAAGAGGAGGGCCATTGAGTGGACGTAAATAAACTTATACAAGACAATATGGGTCTTGTTTATAAGCAGCTGCATAAATTCAATAGAGCCAATGATGACGACGCCTACTGCTACGCCTTAGCCGCTCTTGGTAAAGCAGCTATGACATACGATAGTAGTAAAAACGTTGCATTCTCAACGTATGCAACAGTATGTATCTATAATGGTATAGCAATGTACTTACGCGAGGAAGCAAAAGACAAGAAACTACAGGTTGTATCTTTTGATGAGCCAGTAGATGATACAGAAGGACTTAACTTTGCGGATATGATAGCCGCACCAGAAACGGTTGAGTCTGAGTATATGCGAAAGGAATTTTACGAAAAGCTTTGGCAGGCATTTTATGTAGTTTATAACAGTCTACCAAATGAGAGGTCTAAGCAAGTCATACGTATGTGGCGTGAATCAGACTTTCGTATGACTCAAAGTAATATAGCCAATGCAACTGGAATATCACAAGCGCATGTTAGTCGCACGTTGAGTGTGTTCAAACATAAATTAAAGAAAGAATTGGAGGAATACCTATGAGAGAAATAGCAAACGTCATTAAGCTGATTGGTAGTACAAGCAGCTCAAATGACAAACTCTATCTACTCAAAAAGTATGAGAATGTTCCCGGACTTAAAGACGTTCTGAAGTTCATCTACAATCCGTACTGTAAGACAGGCATCTCAGATGCTAAGCTAAGCAAGGCAATGAACTTCTTAGTAGCTAAGAGAGATATCACGTTACAGGAAGCTTTGGACTACTTCAGTACACATCAGACCGGTACAGACTCTGACTTAGCATTTGCAAGAGACTTTGTATCATCTTGTAATGCACAACACGGTGCGGACGCTATGAGGCTGGCCTGCGCAATCGTTACACAAAATCTCAAGATTGGTGTTACTGCGACCTCGTTAAACAAAGTGTACGGTGATGACTTCATCCCAAAAACAGGTTGCATGCTCGGCACTCTCTATGAGAATGTTGGACACGAGAAAACCAAATGGCCTTGTATTGTAACAGAGAAACTTGACGGTGTACGTCGCATCCTTGTTAAGGAGAACGGCATCTGTAGATTCTACAGTCGCTCTGGACACGAGGACACCGGCCTTGTAGAGATTCTTGAAGAAGCAAAGTATCTACCCAATAACTTTGTGTATGACGGCGAGCTTCTTGCTAAAGGAACCTTCAAGGATTCAATTGCACAACGTCAGGCAACCAACTCACTTGCAAACCTCAAGGGCAACAAGACAGGGCTTATCTTCAATATTTTTGATATGATACCTGCTAAAGACTTCTATGCTGGTTACTGCAAGATACCGGCGCAGGAGCGTAAGATTCGTCTTGCCGCTACACTCAAGGATGATAGTCTTCACCTTATAGACGACAACTGGCTTACTAGGCAGCTTGCCTTCGGTATCGATGAAGAGCTTAAGCACATCGCCCCCGTGCCTATCCTTGGAATAGTAAGCAGTCTTGCTGAAGCCACACCTATTGTAGAAGCTATCTGGGCGCGAGGCGGCGAGGGCATTATGCTGAATACTGTTAATGGGCCGTATGAAGTTAAGCGCTCAAAGCATCTGCTGAAGGTTAAGCATACTGAGGAGCATATACTCGAAGTTGTTGACCTTCTTGAAGGCACAAACAAGTATGAAGATGCCCTCGGAGCGATTGTAGTTAACTACAAGGGAAGTCTTGTTGGTGTTGGCTCTGGCTTTACTGATGAGCAGCGCCACTTCATCTGGGATAACCCTGAGAAGTTTATAGGTCGCAAGGTTGAAGTTGAGACCTTTGGTGAGTCTAAGAACGCACAGGGTTATATAAGCTTAAACTGCCCTATATTCAAGCGTTTCGTTGGCGAGGTGGAATAATGCTCAGAATAGCTATTGACGGTGCGTGTAGACGTAACGGTAAACCTGACTGCGTTTCATCCGGCGGAGTGTTTATTCAGCAGTTCAAAGACGGCACGTGTGTAGCTACTGACACACGCTCTAACTATGAGATTAACTCAACTAATCAGCGAGGCGAGCTGCTCGCCTTGCTGACAGCATTAGACTACGTACACTCAGCGGGTCAAGACACTCAAATAGTTACCGACTCGGAGTACCTCTTTAATGCTATGACAAAGGTATGGTATGACAAGTGGTTTTCTAATGGCTGGCTTACTGCAGGTGGAGAGCCTGTCAAGAATGCGGATATATGGCGCGAGGTTATGGTGGCGAAGCGCCGCTGCGACTTCAAAGGCATAGATATTACATTCTACCATATCAAGGGTCACGTCATACCGTTTGGTAAGGTAACTGCTGAGACATTACTTAAACTCGACCCTACCGGCGCATTGCTGCAAAGCGAGGCCCGCAAGAAGTATGACCAAGTTAAACCTACAAAAGCTGTTGCACTCGCCGCAGCACAGGAACTATCAGTAAAGAATAACGGTTTTGAACTGTCTGACGAAATCTTAAGAGACTTTGTAGTTGCTAACGTCGTTGTAGACGCCGTAGCTACACTCGTGGTAGAAAACGCGGACCGTAAAATCTGATATTTACTTTTTACCTATTTTATGATATAATATATGTATAACAGAGGAACCTCTCTGTTAATATAAATGAAAGGAATACAACTATGAACAACGAAGTAACAAAAGCAAACCAGAGTATGTTGGACACCCAGCACGACGCACCTATGGGCTTCGAGGATGAAGAGTCTAATGATGTCATCATTCCTCGTGTAAAGGTCATTCAGACGCTCAGCCCTGAGCGCAAAGAGAAAATCGCGGATGAAGGCGATATCATCAACTCTTTGACAAAAGAGAAACTTAACGGCAAGAAGTTCATTCCTGTTTTTAAGTTCAATAACAACGTGTGGTGGAAAGACCGCTCTGAAGGTGGTGGAATCCAGTGCATGGCAAGAGATGGCCGTCTCGGTTCAATGTCTGATGGTACTATGATTATGTGCCAGCAGTGCCGCCGCTGCGAGTTTGATAACACAAAACAGGGCAAAGAAGCTCTTCCCACTTGTACAAAGTACATCAACTTCTTCGGCTTCTTTGAAGGTGAGCGTATGCCCATTATCTTGAGCTTCTCTAAGACCTGCTACAATGAAGGCAAGAAGCTCTACAGCCTTGCAAAGGTTACAATGCAGAATATGTGGAACTACAGCTACACACTTAGCGAGAAGCTTATGGCTAAGGGTAACAATGAATGGTATGTTCCTGTTATGACTGCTGCAGGACCTACAAACGAGGCAGACCGTGAATTCGCGTACAATCTCTTTATGATGTACCGTAACAACATCCAGAATGTGTCCTACGATATGGACGATAGCGTTGCAACTGACGCAACGCCTACTGTAAATACAGAGGCAACAGAATTCTAAAGTTAACAAAGCTGGAGGAGAGTAGAACGTGCGTTGGCAAGACTACAGAAACCGCATATTGTCTGAAATAGACACCGAGGCGTTCTTCCTCAATGCTCTGTCTAACGTACAGCGTCGCGGCAACGAAATAAAAGCTGAGTGTCCCTTTAAGGAACTGCACGAGAACCAGACGGACAACAATCCGTCACTCACCGTAAATTTGTCTAAAGGCGTGTGGTACTGTAACTCTTGTCACTCAAAAGGCAATGTGTTTACAATGTACAAGCTACTGAACAATATGTCTAATGAGGAAGCTTGGTTCTCACTTGGCGATGCGTTGAAGATACCTAGACCAGATGGCTCTAAACCTACGAGACCCGACATCGAGCCGGGTCTCGTGAGAGAGTATCATCAGCGCTTGATGTCCTTAACTGGACCTCTTCGCGATATGCTTAGAGACCGTCGTGGACTAACAGATAAGACGCTTGTAGATTTTCAGTTAGGCTGGGATGGGGAGCGAATCACTATACCAATCTATGATGAGTTCAATACACTTGTAAACTTCAGAAGATACAAGTGGAACTCAAACGACGACCAATGGAAAGTACTGAACTATGTGGATGAGTTCAACAATGCATACGGTGAAGTACGTATATTTGGTATCGACAGAGTGCTTGACGATAGTGTAGACTATATCGTTTGGTGCGAAGGAGAGATGGACAGACTGTCAGGTGAGCAGAGGGGATTCCCGTGTGCTTGTGCCACAAGTGGTGCAGGTACTTGGAAGCCTGAATGGTCTAAACTCTTTAGAAATAAGAAGCGCGTGTATATCGCGCAAGACAACGATGAAGCTGGACGTAATGCTACAAAGAAACTTTGCGAAAAGCTGTACCACGTTGTAGATGTCTATGTAATCAACTGGCCTGAGAACTTTCCTGCTAAAGGTGACGTAACGGACTTCTTTGTTAAGTGTAAGTTAACGGCTGCTGATTTCCAGAGTCTTCTGGATAATGCTACAAAGTATGTGGATGAGTCTCTTACAGAGGCCCGTCTCGCTGATGAAAGCGAAGCAGAAGAAGTTCATTTGTCTTCGAGTGCTGATGCGCAGTACGTCAACAAACGTATAAAAGTACCTGTAATGGTAAGCGGTAAAGACAGCACTCCGTATGTATGTCCGAGAATAATAAGAGCTCGCTGCGGTGAAGCAGCTGGTGAGTCTAAGAAGTGTGCATCTTGTATGCTGTCTATTAATGCCGGCGAAATTAACCGTGAGCTGTCATCAAAAGACTCCGGTGTAATGAAGTTAATCAAATGCCCTGACATACAGCAGCAGAAACGCATCAGAGAACTATTAGGGGTAAACCCCACTTGTATAGACTGTAAGGTCGACATAGTAGACAGTATGAACTTAGAGGAATTGAGGTTAATTCCTAAAGCGGAAGCTAACTTTGGATTCTCTAAAGAACACGAGTACGTTGTTCGTTCAGGCTACTATGTAGGTAACAACCTTAAGACTAACAGGCGCTATACCCTCGTTGGATATATGTATCCAGAACCTAATACGCAGTATGCCACGTATGTGTTTGACCAAGCGTTGCCTGAGAAGGATGTGATAAGTGACTTTGAGCTTGATGAAGAATCAAGGCGCTACTTATCTTTGTTTAAGCTGAAGCCCGGTCAATCTGTTCGTGACAAGTTCAATGAAATACACGCAGACCTTGAGAGAAACGTTACATTTATCTGGGAGCGTCGCAATGTAGCTTTTGCTGTTGACCTTATCTACCATACCGTTTTGAACTTCTATTTTCAAGAGCAGTATGTTAAGAGAGGCTGGGGCGAGTTGCTCATTATAGGAGACTCTGGTCAGGCTAAAACTACAATTGTAGAAAGGATGATGCACCATTACAGACTCGGAGAGATACATTCAGGAGAGTCCTCAAAACGAACAGGACTTGTCTATAGTATGCAGCAAACCAATAAACGTTGGTTCCTGGTCTGGGGTGCTTTCCCACTTAACGACGGTGGCCTCCTCACTATCGACGAGCTTTCAGGTCTTAGCGAGGATGACCTCGCAGTTATGTCAGACGTTCGTAGCTCAGGTGTCGCAAAGGCAACAGGAGTTATCACTGCAGAGACTACAAGCAGGACTCGAGCCATTTACATCAGTAACCCAAGAAACGGGCGACAGCTTAACTCAGAAACTTATGGAGTTATGGCAATCCTTAAACTTATGGGAAAAGCAGAAGACGTGCGACGACTTGACATCGCTATGTCAGTTGCTTCAGGTGATGTCGACCCAGCACTCGTCAACAAATCGATTAAGGATATTCCGGAAGTGCCCCACGTCTATACATCAGACGCTTGCAATATACGGGCATTATGGGCTTGGAGTAGGAAGCCGGACGATGTCATCTTCACAGAAGAGGCAACGAAACGCATCCTTGAAAAAGCAACGGAGATGGGTGCTAAGTACTCTTCATCGGTTCCAATAGTTGAGGCGGCTGACCAGCGTATTAAAATCGCGCGCCTCAGCGTCGCCGCGGCGGCTTGTGTGTTCTCTTCAGATGAGACTGGCGAAAAGGTAATTGTAAAGCCTGAACACGTTGACTTTGTAGTTGACTTTATGAATGAGCTTTACTGTACAAAGAGCTTTGGATATGATAAGCTCAGTGAACAAGACCGTATTACGTCTGACACGTCTAACGACAACATTAAGAAGCTTCGTAAAGGCTTCTTGACAATGCCTCTTATGGACCACAGTGAGATGGCTAGTATTCTTTATCGACTTCCTTACTTTAGCAGAGCTACTCTTGAGGACTACTCAGGCCTTAACAAAGACGACCTGCGTATGCTTCTTAAGTTTATGACTACTAATAATCTTGTAGAAAAGTCGAGAGGAGACTACAGAAGACTTCCTCTTGGTACGGAGCTACTTGAGAACCTTGTAAACAACACAATAACAAAGCAAGAAATTGATGCAGCGCGAAAAGACTTTTATGGTGCTGCTGATTATTAAGAAAGGAAACAACTATGAAGTTTGTTAAGAAAATCACCTCTAAATTCACAAATAAGAAGCATGCAACTGGTGGCATCGTACCCAAGCCTGTTGTAGGTATCACAGCTGATGAATTCAACAAAATCTACAATGCACTCGACAATGAGTGGAATGAAGCTGCAAAGAGACAGAAGAAAGGTGCTACTGAGCCCTCTCGTTATATGAAGGGCCTTGAGTTCGCTCTTGACTTGCTCGAAAGCATCAAGCCTCATAACCTTGTAGGAGGCATCTAATGGAAAACGAAATCCGCTATTACCTCAGACAAATCCTTGCTTGTATGGAAGTAAAGCCTGATACCTCTGAAGATGAGTCGGCGGAGGGTTGCGAAAACTTGCAACCCTTTAAGCCCACTTATATTGTAACAGCTGTAAAGCTTCCTACAGGGGCTATTGAGCTTGCTGTCAATAACGAGCACATAAAAGAGAAGATAGAGTATATTCTCGAAGCTTATGACGACGATATGCGTCTTAAGACAAATACTAACGTCGTAATGCAGAATATCATGGTGGTCTAATATGGCTGCAATGATACAATGCGATTGCTGTGGCAAAATTGTTAAGCACACTGATGCAATGCACTTACGCGTTCATAAGTTGGCAGACACAACAAACTTTATGAATAAGACTGAAGAGTGGTTTGATGTCTGCAATAAGTGCTACAGTAAAATAAAGAATGTAATAAAGACAGGCGGTAACGAAGATGCTAACTAAAGATTTACTATCATATCTCCCTAATGTCGTTGTAGTTTCTACAGTGCGTCAGGAAGAGGACGAAAAGGAATGGCTTGCCGTACGTACAAAGGGTATCGGTGGTTCTGATATCGGTGCTATATGCGGCGTAAGTCCATTCTCTTCGGCAAGACAAATTTACTTCAACAAAACAGGGCAGTATGAGGATGCGCTTAAACCCGGCGCCGCCTCGCAGGAACGTATGCACTTCGGCCACTTGCTTGAACCGATTGTGGCAGACGAGTATGCGAGACGTACTGGTAAGAAGTTGCTTGAAATTGATGCAACATTTTCGCATAAGGACTTCCCTTGGATGCGTGCCAACGTTGACAGACTCATTGTAGATGACGATGGAAAGCCCTACGGTATTCTTGAGTGTAAAACTACAAGCGAGTATAATAATGAAGAGTGGGAGAACGGCGACATCTTACTGTCGTATGTATATCAGCTCAACTGGTACTTGCATATTCTTGACCTTAAGTACGGCGCATTTGCGTGCCTTGTAGGTGGTAACAAGTTCTACTACTATGAAGTTTGTAGAAACGATGAACTCATCAACGATACGCTTATTCCTGCTGCTAAGAACTTCTGGTATAATAATGTGCTCGCACTTAAAGAGCCAGAGCTTCAGGCAACTGATACAGAGTTCGCTAATACAACCTATGCAGAGGTTGAAAAGAATTCTGAGATTACTCTTACTGGCGACGTAGAGAACGAACTTGCTCGCACAGTATTTGAGTGTAAAGCAAAAATCAAAGAGCTTACTGCCGTAATGGAAGAAGCTCAGAATAGACTCAAAGACCGTTTGCAGGAACATGAGATAGGCTACTGCCGTGACTACACAGTCAAGTGGTCGCCTCGCTCACAAACAAGAGTAGATACTGCGGTATTGAAGAAGGACTTCCCTGAAGTATATGAGAAGTGTAAAAAGCAGACCAGCTTCAGAGTTATGACGGTCAAAGGCTTAGAAAGTTAAAGGAGACAACAAGATGGACAAACTTGAACAGATTATGAAAATGCAGGGCGACCTGCAGAAGAGACTCGGCACAGACTTTTCAAATATGACAGATGAAGAGAGAGCTGAGTTTATGCGTAACCACAGAGGATATCTTGAAGATGAGCTTGCTGAAGCTCTTTACGAGATGCCTAACTACAAGCTCTGGAAAGACTACAGCAATATGAACGAGACTGACAGAAATGTAGCTTGGCAGAAGGTTCGTCTCGAACTCATCGACTGCTTGCACTTCTTTGTTAACCTTCTCTTGTGCTCTGGTATGTCAGCGGATGAAGTATACCAGATGTATATGATGAAGAACAAAGAAAATCATCGCAGACAGGACGAGGGTTATACTGCAGATGTAAGCTACAGAGAACAGTCAGTAGAAGATGTAATGACTGATAAAAGCACCTGTGTAGTTGAGATGAATGGTAAGGCATACATTAGTACCGACTTCATAGCTATACTTTGCACTCCTGACGGAGAAACTACACTGCACTATAATACAGACGTTGTGACAATGGGTATGGCTATACAGATGATTTCGCGCAGATATGCTGAGCATCTCGCGTCATTGCCTGAAGAAACTCAAAATGCTGTAAGAGAGGTACTTGCGAATGGATAAGATACAGGTTGGCGTTATTGCAGAACACGGTTATGCCCCTGAAACAATGGCTGCGTTAGCTAGGCTAACGCAGCGTGGGCATAATATCAAAACACTTGAAGACATCAAGGAGTTGTGGCAGAAGCCAGCAAGTGATAACCTTATAAAAGCAATGATGAAGATGGAACTACACGGTACTATCAAGAGGTTCACACCTATCACGATTGCTATTGTAGGTGCATCACGTCGCTTCCTCGCTCAAGCAAGAACCAACCAGGTTGGTTTCAATTACGTATCAGCTTCATTGCAGTATAGCAACTATGGTGATACGGCTGACTTTGTAGTCCCTTATGAGATTATGAAAGCAGACGCTGAGCGAATAGAAACAATATATGGTGACGACAAGCCTATTCTTGAAGTCAGCAGCACGATGTATCAGGATACGTACCTTCGCTCCTGTAAGGATGCTATGTGTACGTATAGAATCCTCGCTTCTGATATAGACAATGATACGGCTGGTTATGCGGCGCCGCAGGGCTTGCGTAATATCCTTATTATGCAGGGCAACCACGAAGCTTGGCTTCACTTTATTAAGACACGAACTTGCAACAGGAACACTGTGGAAACTCAGTATGTAGCGCTTCGTATCTGGGAAGAGCTACTCAAGACCCAAGGTGGCGAAGAAATGTTCGCATTTGCCGGGCCAGACTGTATGTATGGTAGATGCAGAGAGGGTAAGATGTGCTGTGGAGAGCCCATGAAACGCTTCGCTGCAGATGCATATCCTGACGATGCACCGTCAATACCGCGCCGCATCATCAATGAAAAGTGGCCATTGCTCAAGGATGTGAAGTCCTAATGGAAACAATGTTCCTTGTAGCAATGCTTGCACTTGTACTAATGATAATACTAAAAGACTGAGAGGTATAAGGTATGATTTTCATCATAGAAGGACCAGATGGTTCCGGCAAAACTACACTTGCTGAAAGGCTTTCAAAGCAGACAGGTTATCCTGTAGTTCACCACTCTTATCCTAAGACGGATGAAGAGAAACGAATGATGCTTAGCTACTATCTTGACACAATAGAAACGGGCAAGAATATGATTATTGACCGTTGCTGGTATTCAGAGATGGTATACGGTGAGACAATAAGAGGTTCATCAGCTATATCTTTTCCTGAGATGTATCTTTTGGAGACAAAGCTTGCTAAGCATGGTGCCTTGATTATTCATTGTACCGACAAACCTAAAACTCTGTGGCGCCGCGCCACTAAACGCGGTGAAGATTACGTGGTAGATTACGAGACATTTGAACGTATATGTACTGGCTTTGACGTCCTCATGTCTGTACCACACTTGGTGCCTGTAGTTAAATATGACTACGAAGACCTGTAAGAAATGCGGCTGGGTATTGGACATACGTGACCCGCATTTCCGATGCCCAGTCTGTAGAACAAAGTTCGACGTTGGCATTTGTACAAAGTGCGGAAGGCCTGTAAAATACTACAGGCCTGACCGCCTTGTTTGTAAGGAGTGTTACGACAACGTAGTTAGAAAGCCAGATGCTGGTCGTAATTTACTGAAGCGCCGCCGCGAAATATTCGAAGAGATAAAGCAGAAGATGGCTGCAGTGCCTAGTAACTACCATAGACTGACAGAATCCGAATGGGTAGAGACTGTTAAGCACTTTAACGGCTGTGCACTATGCGAGTCAGAGTCTGTAGATTCGCGTTGGTACTTTGTACCCTTCAAAGAAGGTGGTAGATACTGTGTATTCAATGTTATACCAGTATGCGAAAAGTGCGCGACTAAGACAAGAGTAAATCCTAATTACTTTTTAACAGACAGGCAACCCGGACTACTAAAGATAGCAGAATATGTAGAGGAGAAAATAAATGAAGCAATTGGAAAAGACGAAAAATAAAATACTACAGGTGACAGTTGCTTGTATGAAGTTCAACCAAACATTTGCTGAAATGACTAGTGATGATAACACTCTAAATAAACTTGAGGGTCAGGCGTTATCAATTGGCAGAGATATGGACTTCATTGCACGTACTCTTGCTGAGATTGCAAATGAGCTTGGTAAAGAAGTGCCTGCCTTGGCAAGGAAGATGGCGGAGGAGGGGCGCTATGAATAACAGAATTGAAGTATTCAAAAGATTCGTACAGGACCTGGCCACGTTATCTAAATGTACTGAGCGCCACGTCGCCGCAGTTATAACAGACAAAGAGATGTCGCAGGTCTACAGTATAGGTCTTAACGGCGGACCCAAAGGGCTTGCCGATTGCCTTTGTGCTATCGATGGTAAGTACGGATGTATACACGCGGAGCAGAACGCACTAGTCAAGTGCCTCAGCGATGCACCAGACAAAATAATGTTTATAACGCTTGCACCCTGTAAGCAATGCGCTGCAGCGATAATAAATGCACCCGGTGGCTTTTCGGCTGTCTACTATGTAGATGAGTGGAAAGATACTACAGGTATAAAATTATTAGAGGCGGCGGGTATAAAAGTAATTCACTTGCGTTAAGTGTTTATAACTCGTATAGAGTCCGTAAACACTTAAGTTAGTAAGCAACCTTATAATATTACGAACGTATAGGAGGTAAATATAATATGGCGAAGTTTTCAATTGAAACTACACCAGAAGAGCAAGAGGCTGTAATCGAAGTGCTTAAGATGTACGAGGGTCAGACAGTACCCGTAAGGGTGATAGCTGTAAAAGCGAAGATGCCTCAATCAAGAGCACGATATGCAATTTTAGACCTTGTAGAAGCAGGTAAGATTGCGAGAGTACCTACAAAGGCCTTTAACACCCATTATATAAGATATACCTATAAAATTCTATAGGCCATTTTTACCCGCAGCACGTAACACACCTTAACAAACCCCCATTGAGGGTGTTTCTATTTTGTGTGGCGCGTTCGTGGGGATAACCTGCGCCAAGTCCGTGATGTAATGACGCAGCCATAAAACTTTTTATAAAAACTTATTTACAACCGCATAATTTTATGTTATACTATAATAAGAAAGGAGTGTGAATACAAATGATTATTCAACCTAAGAAACGTCCGGTTATTCAAAAGGGCAATGGGTACAGCTACAACCCTGAGACTTTTGCAAAAGAGCATAAGCAAGCAAACTTCTATGTAGTTTACACTGCGCAGGACTTACTATCGCGCGTGAAACCTTTTGAGTTTATGGGCAGACACTTTATTACATTCGATACAGAAACATCAGCGTATTTTAAGTTAAGTCAACTGATACCAAAGAACGTCGTAAGGCGCTGGGTAGGCTCAGGTAAGAGTGCCACGCCGCAGGACTTCCCATTCTGTATTTCTATATGTGACGGTAAGAATAGCTACACATTGTTTGATGACGATGTTGAGAACGGATTCCCTCAGCTCAAAGCACTTGCCCCACTACTTGAGGACCCATCTGTTGAGAAGATTGCGCACAATGCAAAGTTCGATATGCACATGCTTGCTAACGCAGGGTGCAAGATTGTAGGTAAGATTCACGACACTGTAGTTCTTGCAAAGTTAACAGATGAGAACCGTACATCATTCGCACTACGCGACCTCGCCGCGCGCTACGAGGGAGGCATCGTCAAGTACGAGTATATGGTAGATGCCTACAAGCAGATGAACAGGGTAAGCGATTACAGACAGATTCCGAGAGAGCTACTCTCTGAGTATGCTAACGCCGACGTTTGGAACTGCTACCTTGCATTTATAAATGAGTACCCACGCTTGATAAAAGACGAGCTTGAGAAGCTATATGAAAATGAGATGGAGCTTATGATTGCCCTGTATGCTATGGAGCGTTACGGTATGAAGATTGACTCAACGTATGAAGTGCCGCTTAAACAGGAGCTTCAGGTTCTCTGTGACGAGGCTGAGCGTGCAATCTATGAAGAAGCCGGTGAGATGTTCAACATTAACTCTGCTAAGCAACTTTATAATGTTCTTATGAGACTTGGTGTAGATAAAGCACTTATCGGTCAAACAGAAAAGGGCAATCCTAAACTTGATAAGTATGCACTCGCTAATCTTGCAGAAGTTCATAACGTTTCAATTGTCAAGAAGATTCTTGAATTTCGTAAGTACGATAAGCTACTCACAACGTACGCTACTGGCTTATATGAGCAGCGTGATGCTGAAGACCGTGTTCACGGTTCTATTAACCAGACAGAGGCAACTACAGGTAGAATGTCAATAACTAAACCGGCTCTCCAGACACTTCCTAAGAAGGACAAGAGTATACGCCGCGCATTCGTGCCGGACGATAATTGTACTATGTGGTTTATGGACCTTGACCAAGTAGAATACAGACTATTCGCACATTATGCGAAGATACCCAGCCTTCTTAAGCAGATTGCAGAAGGGTACGATGTACACACCGCTACCGCAGCGACGATGTTCGGTTATAATATGGACGACCTTGCTGAGAAGGTGCATAAAGGTGATGATGAAGCTACAGCAATAAGAAGCCGCGCAAAGACTCTTAACTTTGCTTTATTATACGGTATGGGCAACCAAGCACTTGCAAATGACCTCAAAGTAACTCTTGCAGAAGCTACAGAGATTAAAGCAAGATACTTCAGCACAATGCCTGAAGCGCAGGTGCTTATATCTACAATACAGCACGTTATAAAGATGCGAGGCTTTGTAAAGAACTTCTATGGAAGACGCCGCCGCCTTGATGCTGATGACTGCTATAAAGCGCCAAACGCTTTGATTCAGGGATGCGCTGCAGACTACATCAAACACAAGATTGTAGCTATGTACAAGTACTTGTGCTACTACGGTCTCAAGACACATATGACCAACGTAGTACACGACGAAGTTGTTATTAACTTCTGTAATGACGAGCTTGAGCACGTACCAACTCTTCGCTGGTTACTCTCTGACTTCAAGACGTTCAGATGTCCTATCACTGCAGGAGCAGAGTATGGCAACCCAACTTGGGGCCAGAAAGTTGAAGACAACAGTGTAGGTTTCAAGGAGCCAGAATCATTTGACTTTATGAACTACAACGTCTTTAATGGCGAAGTGTTCAATATCTACAAGGAGGCGTAATATGAAGCAGATGCCCGGTCCTTGCCCTCGCTGTGGGGGCGAATCAAGATTTTATCATATAATAGACGACCCTAATCAGGGAGCCGTCAGATGTACACGGTGTAGCTACAAACAAAAGGCAACTCGTTCTCGTGACTTAGCTGTTGAGCTGTGGAATAACCCGGATGTTACGCAGAAGAAAATCTGGGACAACTACACTCAGATAGGTGAGGTTCGCAAGTCCGACAAGCTTAAGTTTGTCATCGCTGCCGCGACACGTAATGGATATAGATATATCAATATCCGTGAGTTCTACTACAGGAACAAGACAGCCCAGTGGGTACCAAGCAGAGATGGTATAACAATACCGCTTACTGCACCACTTAACAAGGGCGAGAAGTTTATAAGCCCTTATGCAGATATGGCAGAGACACTTGCTAAAGCTGCAGAGGTACTAAAAGATATGGCCTTACTCGATGATGAACACGCAGTATGGCAAGAAGTAAAGTTGAGCAAATAAGGAGTCACTATGAAGATTAAAGAGTTAGTCACCAACGAGGTGGTCGAAATAACGCTTGTAGTTATGTCCGCCACAGCAAAAGAAACAAAAAGTAAAAAGCCATACTTATCCTTGGAGCTGTACGATGGTACAGACATTATCTCAGCTAACTACTGGGATTGGATGACAGGCAACATTCCCGCAGTAAATGCTATCCTCGATATCAAAGCGCAGGTAACAGAGTGGCAGGGCATCAAGCAGCTGAATGTCAGGGGTATGAAGACAAATACTACACTGCAGCTTGCAGACTTCGCGCCTACCTCCGAGTACAACATCGCAGATACCTACAAGGAAGCTTATACGCTGATGTCAGAAGTAAAAGATGATACACTTCGTACCATCGCCCTCGCAGCTCTTGAGGAGCTTCGTCCTATGTGGATTACAGTACCTGGTGCTATAAGTGTGCATCACAACTACATAGGTGGCACATTGATTCACTCTTGCAGTGTAGCTAAGATTGCAAAGGCAATCGCAGAAATAACGCAGGGTGCCAATGTCGACCTCGCCGTTGTAGGCGGTATGTTGCATGACCTTGGCAAGCTCTTCACCTACACCGTGAACGGTGTTAAGATTGACTTAACTGCCAACGGTAGACTCTATGAGCATATCTTTATGGGTGCAGAGTTCCTTGGTAACTTCGCGGATAATCACGTTAATACTGATGACCCGTATGTATACGGTAAAGTAAGATTACTTCGCCACATCATCTTGTCACATCACGGTGAACTTGAGTATGGCTCACCAGTTAACCCTCAGTGCATTGAAGCATACATTGTCCACTACGCTGATGCTATCGATGCTACAAACGAGCAGATTCGTGTAGCTACAAAGAATGCGGGAGACAACACAAACTGGACAGATAGACTCTGGACTTTGCACAACCGTGCTCATCTGACTCATAAATACACCGCTGATTTAATGAAATAAAAATCACGCAGTGGCTACATCGTTTTTCTAAAAACTAATTACAAACTGCGAGTTTTATGATATAATAAATATAGAATATAAGAGAGGCTCGGAAAAGAGCTGAGCCTCTCTTGTAGAGTTCATAAATTTAGCGACAAGGAGGAGATATGCTTGCTGAGTTATTTGAGCCTACATTTGTAGGGGACCACGACACTGACACACATCATATGTGTGGTACGTGCGGCAAACTGAAACCTGTGTCTGAGTTCTATAAGGACGGTAAGACAAGAGACGGAAAGGTTAAGTACCGCCGCGACTGCAAAGAATGCTATAAGCAAACAAGAATCTGGGAAGAAAGGATGAAAAAGAAACGATGAGAAAATGTGAACACTGCGGTGAACCGTTAAACGTTGGTGACACCGTGCACGTAGTAGACAAAAAGATATTCTGCTCACGTGGTTGTACAATCTTCTACTTGACTAACGACGTCATAAGGAATGCTAAAGCACTTGCTATTGAGCAGTATGAAGCATTTGCAAAAGAGGAAGTTATCAAGCACACTTCAGACAGCGCTACCTGCCACACCTGTGGTAAAGACCTTGCAACTTGCGAGGCAATATTAGCGGCTGAAGGTAACCTGTATTGCTCACGAGAATGTGGCATACAGCACTACAAAGGCAATCCAGAAAATGCTGAAAGATTATTCTTAGCGTATGCTGAGGAAGTCACACCTGCTGAGATTGGATTGGAGGTATCTACTGATGAATAGAGAACAGATACTACAGGCAATTAAAGACCTTGCAAAGTCTCAGGGGTCTTACCTCAGATTGTTGCACTCTATCTACAGTGCTAGCGAGGAAGACCGCGAAACATTCCTAGGCAACCTTGAAGCACAGAACTTTAAGGACGTTGTAGATTTGGTAATCTACTTAGAGTCATAAGGAGGTAAGCTATGTGGAAAGTACATTTATGTAAAGAGTGTATAAAAGACTTGGATGAGTATTATCCATATAACGTACCGCGTGAAGAGCTTGTCATTACTGAAGTATCTCGAGATGAGTGTGATAATACTAATCTTGAGCACTATAATGAAAGACTACAGGAAAGAAACGCAAAGGAGGTTGCAAGATGAATAGAGTCGTTGAAATTCTTATGAAACGCGATGGCATATCGCAAGAAGAAGCCGAAGAGCTTGTTAGAGATACTGCAAGCGAACTTGAAGACCCTACTAACATACTTGATGCGGACGACATAATCGCAAGTAATCTTGGCTTAGAGCCAGATTATATATTTGACATTCTTGGATTTTGAAAGGAGAACAACAGCAATGCTTACACTCGAGAAACTACTCAGCAAAGAAAAAGACGGTGTACTTCTTGACATTCAGCTAGAACTTGATAGAGCAGTAGTACCCGCAACGGGCTATGCCCACGAGTATATTCGCAAAGTAAACAAATTGATTGACGCCGGCGAGTTGTGTATAAACCCGACAACATATCGTAAAGTTTACTTGCCGACGTTTGCAAGAGCCGTACATAAGGAACTTGCAAGACGCTGGATGCACTCTGTGTGCTTCAAGAAAGGATGAACAGGGAGCATTAGCTTGCTCCCTCGTTAACGAAAGGAATAGCAACAATGGAAACCAAACGATGCAGGCAATGTGGCGAGATAAAGCCCACAGATAAATTCAGACCTTACTACAACGGCAGCGGCACCTACACCATCTGCAAGGGTTGTGAGAAGATAAACTCTCGAGCAAAGTATCTGTCCCGCAAGGGTGACAATGCTACAGAGGCTGATAAGTCTGAGTTAGCAAAGATACACCAGCTTTATGAATACCAGCGGTTGTGCGGCCTTAGGCCGCCACGCCGCTCAGTAGAGATGGAAAATAAGCTAGATGAGATGCTCAGTAGGTTCAAGGAAGCAATGAACCAGCCGACTGAACTACAGAAGTGGCTGTATGAAGAACTCACAGATGTGCCGGAGTATTACACAGACGTTGTATACGAGGAGCTCACGGCTAAGTATCGGCCAGTGCTCCGCATAGACCCTGAGACACTTACACCAGTATACGACGAAACCCATTCGATTCTGCTCAACCAGATACTTGAGCGTTTCAATAAATATGAAGATGAATACTACAACTAATGGAGGACCAGAATATGGAAACTGTAGAAACTAAAGTATGTACAAGATGCGGTAAGGAGTACCCTACCAGCGAATTTTATCAGGTAAAGTACAAAGGTCAGAAGCCGAAGTATAGCTACAGCATTTGTAAAAAGTGCACAGCTATTGAACAGAAGCGTAGATACCTTTTGTCAGTAGACCCAAGCAATCCCTTGCTTGAGAAGATTAACGCGCTCTACGACAAGCACAAAGCTGAGGGTAGAAGCGTGCCTGATACACAGCGCCGCGGCAACTCTCAGCTTGAGGCTGAAATCGATGCTATGCTGGAGGAATAAGTATGATACTTCCAAACACTCGCTGTTGCCTTTGTGGCAACCCGCTAATCAGCAAGGGTAACGACCCTTGGCCGCTCAAACCAAAGGTATGGTATAACAGCAAAGTATGCTGCAATTCATGCAACTATGCTGTAGTTATACCAGCAAGACTAAATAAACAAAACGAGGTAAACAATGAAAGCAAGAACTAAATCTAAAGGAATACGCGTAAGTCCACAGCACGGGGTTAACCCGTCTATCGCAGTTTGCTTCTTCTGCGGAAAAGATAAGGGACTCGTGATGCTTGGTAAGCTTAAGGACGACGCCAAGGCGCCCAAGAGAGCAATATACGACTATGAGCCCTGCGAAGAATGCGCAGAGAAGATGAAGCAGGGTGTCACAGTAATCGAAGTCACTACAGTGGATAACAACACAGCGCCTATCCAAGAAGGTGCATGGCCCACAGGTCGCTGGTGTGTAATATCTAAAGATGCCGCTGAACAATTGTTCAAGTGTAAGCACAGCAAGATGTTGCTGGAAGACTGCTTGTATAAGCAGTTAGTAAAAGACAAATAAAACTGAAGGAGGTAGATGCTAATGTCTTATGAGACGCACTATGAAAGATATAGAGCACTGATGGATACCTACAAAGTTCATCGAGGCACTTATGGTCTAGTACCACAGGAGCAGTTAAAAGCTATGACGCTTCTCGAAGCTGAAAAAGCAATCGCAAAAGCTGTTGAAGAATACGATGTAGTTGTCGAGCGCTGTGGAAGCGTATATGCCGGTGCCAAGTACAAGGTACTGCGTAATGCTGCAAAACTAAGCGGCAAAGACCTTGCAATTATATGCGACGGTGGAAATCTTTGCTTTGGTTATAGATGTGAAGGGCAGTATATAATAGTATATACAGATTAAAAATTTGAATGAGGAAATTGCGCGTATGAAAGGTAAGAAGTTTGACGCCGCAGAGAAGCACTTTGAGAAGAAGCGTGTAGCGTATGAAAAGCAGATTAAGGAGCTTAAAGAGCAACTTGAGCGTGCCCATAGAGACACAAACCACTTCAGGTCAAGGGCAGAGTTCTATGAGCGAGAAAACGATGAGCTTAAGCACTGGATAGAAAGGCTGCTTGAGTACACTGAATTAACAAAAGAAGACATTAAAGCCGCTTGCGAAAAAGATAAAAGATTAGCTGAGGCGGCCGCGTGGTTAACAAAGTTTAGCCAACTATTCTAATTAAGGAGTTGCTTGTATGTTGAGTGAACTAACTCGATTAAAAGATGAAGCAACAAGACTACTAACAGTATATGAAATGTATAAAGATTGTGTACATCCAGAGATGCGCCGCAAAGCCGCAATAGACTTAGATAGATTTTTAATGGAGAACCGTGAGACTGCGATTATATTAATGGCTCAAGGTCTACAAACAGAGATTGATAAGTTAGCGGAAGAAGCAGCCAAGAAACGCAAGAAAGAATCTGCACCTAAATGGTATCACAAGTTTAGCTTGCGTAAAGGAGGTGCAGCGCCGCATGGACCATCGTCTACAAGAGATGCCTGACTTTATACTGTATGAACTTTACGATGCACTGGATGCTATGAAGACACTGGACAGCGCAGTAGTTCAACTGATATATGCAGACTTGATGAAGCAACATAAAGAGTTAGTTATCGACGCATTGCAACTGGTAATAATTGAAGCAATAAATGAAAGGACGTGACTATATGTTTTCAGAGAAGACAGTAGAATTAGCTAATAAACTTAAAGAGGTGCAGGAGGCTCTCAGTGAGAGTATCCAAAAGGACCTCGGGTTACCTGATGACCAATGTAAGTTATGCATACCCCACAACGAGCAGATTTGGTTTGACGACTACGAAATACCAGTAAGTACGATTAAGGCAATGTTGCCGATAGAGCGTACAGAAAATGGTATAGCTGCAGGAGATGAACACGTGTACTACAAGATAGGTAATGTTCAGTTTGTAACGGTTTTAAGCATCAGAGGTAAACAATGATTACCGTCAAAAGACAGTGTCCTATGTGCCTGCGAATCAACACGCTCACGGTGCCTAAAGAAGGCTACAGCTTATGGCTTAATAGACGTGCACTCATACAGGACGCATTGCCTAAATTAACTGACAACGAGAGGGAGATGCTGAAGACCGGCATCTGCCCTCGTTGCTGGAATAAAATATTTAACTAACAGGAGAAAGATTATGAGTAGATTACTTGACCCCGGCATCGTTCGCCCGGTGCCTACCATGGATATAAATGCCACAAAAGACAGACTTGTAAATTGTGCGAAAAGTAATCATGGACATTGCGATAACTGTAAGTACTTACATACAAGAGATTGCAAGAGCCGCCTGATGCTCGAGGCATCACATGCACTGGTGCTGCTTCTTGAAGAACGCGAATTAGGTGCGCCACTTCGTGTTGAGGAGGACCAGCTATGATTACTTGTAAGCAACTTGCACAGAAAATAAAAGACGACGTAAAAGCTGAGGTAGCCAAGAGAGACTACGAAGTATCACTCAGCATCATTACCGTCGGTGACGACCCAGCATCAGCTGCTTATGTAAACGGCAAAATCAGGGATTGTGAAGAGGTTGGTATTGCCTACTCACATATAAAGCTGCCTGAAAGCTTGACGCAGGACGAACTAAATATGCTTGTAGCCGATACAAAGGCAAGCGGCGTAATAGTTCAGCTCCCATTGCCGAAGCACCTTGACGTACACAAAGCTATTGCACTTGCCGGTAGCTACAAGGATGTTGACGGTCTTGGACCATTTGCAATACACACGCCGTGCACAGCCCTCGGCATATATGAGTGGCTTAAGTACAATATGGAGCTTGCAGGTAAGCACGCTGTTATCATCAACAGGTCTGAGCTTGTAGGTAGGCCACTCGCGAAGTTACTCCTTAACGCCGATATGGCTGTCACAGTACTTCACAGTAAGGTTAACCCACTGGTACAGGAAATGATATACATGAATGCTGACGTAGTAGTTACAGCGGTAGGCAAACCAAACTTCTTATCAGCTAACGCTTGCTATGAGCACGCTACAATCGTTGACGTCGGTATCAATCGTGTAAACGGTAAGTTGTGCGGTGACGTTAATGCTGATGGAGCTTATGAGACTCAAACCATCACACCAGTACCTGGTGGCGTAGGTCTATTGACCAGAGCGTGCTTGATGCGTAATGTACTTGATGCAGCGGACAGGCAGCATCTTAAGGAGGTTAAGCGTTATGCCTACAGAACGTAAGATTTATTATGTCAGCCTTGTCCAAGGCCTTAACGGCTACTACGTCAAATTCGTAGCTAAGAATGAAATGCAGGTTCGCCGCTACGCTGCTGAGTACTTTGGTAAACTGTGGTGCAGTGTTTACACTGAACCGTACTTCCGCGAAATACTTCGCAAAAGATTCCCTAACAATACTCGCATCGTTAACCGTGACCGCCCCATAGATGTATCAGATAACCCGGAGGGATGGGAATGAAAAACATCTGTATTAAATGCGGAATGGACATACCTGAGAATGCTCAGGTATGTCCTGTATGCGGTGCTGATAACAGTGCAAGAGCACCAGCCCCTTGCAAGGGTTGCACCAAAAGGTACCGTAGCTGTCATAGCTACTGTCAAAGATACATAGTATGGAAGACACGTCGCAGTGCAAAGTTAGAGATAGCGCGCTTGCAGAAAGAGTGTCGCCTTTATAAACAAAAATAACTACAAGGAGAACAGCAATGATAAGACACAACGTAATATGTGACCACTGTGGTAAGAACCTCAATGGCGATAGGCCATTCAGAGTAACAATCCAGCGCCCCAGCCAACACACCTACACAGATTACTGGAATAACCACCACGTAAGACAGACCTACGCAACTGAAAAGACCTTCCATTTATGCCGTGAGTGCCACAAGCATCTCTACAACTTCATGAGCCAACCTGTCGAGGACCAATCCGATGAATCCGTTACTTGAACATATTGGCTGGCTAATGCTGGCTGTTATATTTATTGCAGTATTTATGATACTATTCTTTGTGTTAGTTTGTATAGTATCAGAGATACTTGAAGACTTTTTTGAAAGGTGGATTAACTAATATGGACCAACAAAAACAAGTAGAAGAGATGGCGTACGCGCTGCTTGAAATCGTAAATGATATACAAAGCAAGCAAGGTGGCGTATCAGCCCTTGGAGTAGCTGAAGCTCTCTACACTGCAGGCTATCAAAGAAAGAGTGATACCATCAAAGAGGTATTCGATGATGTGTCGGTTGCCCTTTGTGCCGAGCTACACAAGGCTTTTGAACACTCGTATATCAAGGATGAAGAAGCACAGCGCCGCATCGCCCGCGGTGTAATCAGCTCTGTAGCATCTACACTCGGCCAGATAGAAAAGAGATACATACCGGAGGTGCCACATGGGTAAACAAAGACAGCTCGACGCAGACAAGTTCGTAGCAGGTATGAAGTACTGCAAGAAGCATCCAAACTGCGGCAACTGCTGCCCGTTAATAGACGAGTGCAACGGCGCGTACGATATGCTTAATATGTCGTTCCAGTACATTGACAAACTTGAACGCTGTATAAAGCGCTTAGAGCGCGGAGGTAAGACAGATGGTAAAGAATGATGACAACTGCAGCAAGTGCAAGTATGATATCTACAACGATAACTGTAAGTTAGTGTCTTGCACATGGTGTAAGAACTTCGGAGACACCGCGCACACCTGTAACTGCCTCACATTAGAGGACGGTGAGGAATGTCCTTATTTTGTAGAAAATGGAGGTAAGCCAGATGGTAAAGAACAATGATAACTGCCGCAAGTGCAAGTATGATACATACAGCCTTTGCAGTATATTCAACTGCCGCACCTGCCCTCTCCACTTAGAGGACGCAGAAGAAACTGAAACACACGGTTATGTATATTGTAGATGCTTAACCGTTGAACAGGGCAACGAATGCCCATACTATACACCAAGAATAAACTATCAGGAGGACAATAAGCAATGAAAAGAGGAGACATCTACTACATCACCAAAAGCTATACCGAGGCGGGTTCCGAGCAGCACGCCGGTAGACCTGCGATTATAGTATCCAATAACACCTGCAACGCCGTGAGCCCTACAGTTGAGGTGGTCTACTTAACTACACAAACCAAAACTGACTTGCCGACGCATGTCGACATCAGAAGCACACCCAAGTCATCCATTGCTCTCTGCGAGCAGATTAACACTGTATTTGTAGACCGCATCGGCGACTACATGTGCTCTTGCACTGACTATGAGATGCTGATGGTCGATGCAGCACTTGCCATCTCCCTTGGTCTAAACTTCGACACACCCAAGAAAACTACAGTAGCATTCGCTAATGATGTGGAGTCGAGGAGCACTTACACAGTTGCGCCGCCAGCTCCATCGTCGCAGCAACTCGTCGACACCGTGAAGCTCGCTGCTGAGCGCGACACCTACAAAGAGTTGTATGAGAAGTTGCTCAACAAGCTTCTTGACAACTGATGGAGGTACCTATATGAGAAGAATAATAGAGCCGGGTAGCGACACGTTCAAGACCGAATGTCCAAGATGCTCCTGCGTATTTAAGTACGAGCAGGAGGACATACTGGAGGATGCTCATACAAAGGCTGAATTTGTTGAGTGTCCATGGTGCAACGCCAAGATACCGCATTTTACAAAAAGAGGTGGTACGCTATGACTGAGAGCAGACGTGAAGCGTTAGAGAAGATTAAAGATAGCTTGGAATTTCAAGTACTAGTATGCGAGGCAACGAATACTAAGAGCGGCTCGATACCATTATCACATGCGCTATACTTATGCAACATCATTAACGAATTGCTTGAGAACAATGGCACACTGAATAAATAACTACAAGGAGGATAAGCCAATGAAGTGTAACAACTGCAAAATCTACACAGAGATGCCTGAAGGGGCTTGTTGTGCGTGGTACATGGACAATGTAGTATGCGGCGACAAGACAGCTGAAGATTGTCCTAAGCAGATTCCCTGCAGCGACAAAGCGCCGCGCGCCCCTGAGCCTCACTCTATGAAGCAGTGCGAGCATTACTGTGGTGTAGCATGTGTAGACGGTTCTTGCCCCGTCGCTAGCCGTGATGAGTATGCGGAGCGCGGTTACGATACCATCGATGATTGCAAGGATTGCTGGCGCTACAAAGGCTGTGAGGACTGCGCCTTCGATGGCACTGATATCTGCCCAGAGCATCATCTACCAGTCAAATAATTAAAGACCCACAATTGTGGGTCTTTCTTTTTGCCTTATTCTACTCGTCCATATACCAGTCGTCAAGCAGATTCGTAATCTCCTCATACAGGTCAGCATCTCGCAACTGCTGTTCAAGCCTCCTGTGCACTTGGTCCGCCTCATCTACACTGGCGTACGACCTTTCACGAACCTTTCTTGCGTGCTCAAGCAACTCTGCGCTCTGACCTACAATGGTCTCAAACAACGAGTTCTCTCTGATACGACCGTTTGCCGGACCCTCCTCAACATCGATGCCTAGTATGCGCTTCGCCGCGGCGGTTACAGGTGGATGACCTAGTAGAGCCAGACGCTCGTAGTAGTTTCGAAACTTCGCCACTGCGACCTCGTCGCCACTCTTCAAAGCGTTATGCGCCCTGATGTTAATTGATTCGCAGTCCTTACAAATCGTTTTGGTGCCCTGCGACAAGTTCTTGTAGATGCCTTTGCTTCTCGACTTAGTTTTTCTGAAGCACGCGTCATCAAGCGTTCTGCCACATTGTTTGCATGTTTTCATCTACAAACACCTCCTTCTATTAATATTATATGCGCTTTGGAAACCAAATATAGCCTAAATCGTAATTAAATAATAACCGTTTGTTGCGATTTGTTATAATAGACACTTTTAACCGCTATTGCTGCGATAACTACTGTTATGAAATGCCTGAGGGGTATATAAAAATATTTTTACTGAAAAATTTTTGTTGATGAAAAAATTTTGAAAAATGTAAACAGTGACAATGGTGGTATGTGTGATTAAGGGTAACAATGAGGATTAAAGGTGACAAAAGTGATTAGTGTGATTAATGAGTTGATGAGAAGTGGATTGAGTACTTTACCTATGTGGAACAGCGCCACCGCGCCACTACAGAAGGATAGACTACAGAACTGAAAGGAAAGAAGTAATTAAATAAAATAAAAAGATATAAAATATTATTAGTTATTATATTATATTATATTATATTATATATATATATTTATTATTTGTTATTGGAATGTTTTATAAAGCTTTCTTACGAGCTATAATTAATCAGCATCCAAGCACTCTGTAGGTCAACAAACCGCCAGCCGCAGCGGCGCTGGGTCTGAACCGCACACAGAGCTGATGACAACAAACAATCCAATCCTTTTATAGAAGCGTCACCGCGGCGCGGCATCGAATCCTTCCAGGTTCTGGTGTAGCTTTTTCAAGACAGCGCTGGTCGATGTGACGTTCAGTTCGACACGGCATCTACAAAGCTTTTATTGGACCTGAAGCTGAAGAATAGCGGTGCCGCCGCGACCGGATAAAACCGGGACTCCTTGCTTACGCAGCGCAGCGCCGTTTGGTCGTGTTCGCTCACTAGTAGATTAGTCCCAGCGGCCCAGAGCTTTAGCGACACCGCGCCGGGGGTCCCTTGCTTACGCATTGGACGGGCTGACTATGGCCGCGCACTAGTAGATAGTATCGCGCGGGCCGGTCGAGGCTGCAGCGCATTGGCAAAGAGAAGCGGTGTGCCGAAGCACACCGCTAATTGTCGCCGGTTACATATTTAGTTGCAAGTGTCTCGGCGAGGTGTCTTGGGTAGCCTTGCTTGACGAAGTCCTCTACAGTCTTCTTGTAGGTCTTGAGAGTCTCGCGGACAACGAATCTTGGGTCTACTTGAGGAGTAGCCGGTTCGTCGACACTAACCGCGAAGCCCGCTGTAGCTGTGATACACTGCGGTACCTTATGTATGAAGTGAGGGTCTGTGGTTAGCTGCGCATCGTATAGGCTACAATAGTGTCCTTGCTTTGAAGATACGCAAAATCTACACTTTTCTTTTGAATAACGACCGTCCGCCGTCGGGACGTCGAGGTTGCAGTAGTTCCACGACGGTACCCGACATTGGACGGTTAACTTAATCTTCCTCATCGGACCAATTCACACTCGCTTCTGTTCGCGAGTAGCTTATCTCGGTCTTACCCTCACTGTGTAGGTCCAACGCGAGTTCTTTAGCTGCGTCTTCATCTTCGGCTTCTACATACACCGAGTGGACCTCGGTGTATGTAATCAGTATTTCATATTCGTGCTTAGGCTTCGGCATTATCTTCACCGCCAACCATTTCAGCAATCATGCTCAGCAACTCTTTACTGTCCGTTGCTTTGAGGTGCTCAATGTCTTTGCCGGCGAGGAGTTCCTTAAGCTTGTCCTTGGTTGTGTCAACTTCTACAACCGTCGCATTGACTCTCAAATCTTTGAGCATCTGCTCAGCCTTGAGAAGTGCGAGCCACTGTTCGCTGGACTCATCGAAGTCAGCTTTCGACTTCATAATTGACTTTTTGGACTGAATGTTGCGAATCTCTTTTCTAAGTGCCTCTTGGTCGGCCGCGTAGAATTCGAGCTGTGCGGGTGTGTAATCTACCGAAGAACTTCTGCGGTTACCAAATGCTGCGGACTTTGGTTTGTTGTAGATTTCACGAAGCAAGCTCTCAGCGATTGTCGCTGTCATGAGTGTGCAGTAGTTGTCAAGGGTCATTGTTTTCGACTTGGTGCGAGAACGTTTTGACTGTTGTGACTTCAACATACTTTCGACCGTCTCATCGTCGAGGTGGCGAATGATGTTGTCTTCATCGATGTCAGCCCACGGTTTGAACTCTTCGAGGAGTGCATCCATCTCTTTGGAGTCGTTAGCGGACTTCGCGATGCGCTCTCTGTAGTTGTCAATGTCTTCTTCCATGCTGCGGATGATGTTCACCGCGATGTTGTTGCTGATTCTTGTCAACTCAGCGGTTCCGTTCAGTGTACGGGCGTTTGTGGTTTCCTTCGTTTCGTTGTGGAAAAGCTCATTAATAGACATATTGTCTCCTTTCGTTTGCCACTCTATTGCGGTGGCCGCATAGTATTGAGACTCGGTTTCTTTTCCTTATCTCTAATATAATTATATCACTTTTCTTGCGGAATGTGCTCGGTTTTCAAAAATTCGATGTAGTGGCGACACCAACTTTTGTTTCCGTGCAAGAACCGCGGCGGTGCGGCGAGGCAACGTTGGGTCGCGGCTTTTATGCAGTGCAGTATAGTAGCGTATGAATGAAACTTTTATGCGGCGAAGTACGGTATGGGATGGAAAGGTCCACGCAGTTGCAGCATTGCTTACGCTGACTATGGTTGCCAACCAGTAGATAGTAACAGCATCGTCTGGTCGTGGCTGCACGTGCAGCCGGAAAGAATATTTTCAAAACTGAATACAAACTGTATTATTTATGATATAATATATATAGAATAAGTTATACTAATATAATTTATTAAGTATTATTTATTAAGTATTATTTTATAGCGGTATTCAGCCGCGGAAAGTTGAGGATTATTTATGGTATTAACTACGGTTAAAAAAGCGCTTGAACAGTATGCGCAGTCAGCAGAATGCAGTGCTGAAGAGCGTCAGCAAGTATTTGAAGCACTTACAGAGTGCAGCGAAGTAGCGGAACGATACGAAAGCCGCGATACGTGGCGTGATGTCGTATATGTAGTTTCAAGTGATGCTTTAGCGGATTTATTAAATGTGGCGACTTACGATATGTTTGGTGAGCTGATAAAAGCGCACGGTGACAATATGCAATTTATGTACTATACGCATGCTGTACGCAAAAAGCTTAATTCAGAGCTTACGAATGGTGCGTTAGAGCTTGGCTATGGTGTACTGTACGATTTGTGGTGCGATAACGAGGCTTATGGAAGGCACAATCCAGATGGTACGCTCAATCGTAATAACCATGCAGTATTTAATGAAGTTGTTATGACGAGGTTGCGTCGCTGTATTAATACAGCTAAAGAAAACGTGCAGGCTACGCTACTTGTGAACGCTGATGTATTAGAATCTGGCGAAGTGCATAAGTTGGCCGAATGTTTAACTGATGCTGACTATATACTTAATATAATCGGTAATAACTAGTAACACGCAGCGACCGTTCGGTCGCTGCAAATTTTATGTCCTTTTATGCGATGTGGCTTGGCTTTGTTGAGTTGAGGCTTTTACGATGCAGCATTGCTCACGCTGACTATGACGGCAAGCGAGTAGATAGTAAAGCACCGTCCGGCTGTGGCTGCAAGTATAGCTAACATTCAGTAAAGATAAACGATGCCAACACTGCATCGAATTTTGGAAAACTGAATACATTCCGCAATGAATGTGATATAATTATAATAGAAGGTAAAAAGATACCTTAAATAAACGGTGACTTTCAGTCACAGAAAGCTGAGGAATTAAAATGGAAAAAAGATTTATCGTAACAAACCACGAGTATATCAATACTGGAGGCAACACAATGATTTCGGTATTTGCTGTGTATGACTCCACGGAAAATGTTAGCCGCTTTGTTATTGCGAATGAGGAGCGCTTTTGGTGGCAAACAGCTGACACAATCTCAAGTGAACTGCAGATTGATTGCGACGAATTGTATAACAAAATCGTAATCGGCGAATGGCCGTGGGAAGCTTTGACATGCGAACCGTCATTTGACCAGCATCAGTTCACCACTGAAGAATTTGAACTGTTCAAATACTGTCAGATTGAGTACATCAAAAAAGACGCTAAGCATTTCAGTATCAAGTATAGACTTTCGATAAATGAGCTTCCGCAAGAGCTCTACAATAAGTTAACACCACACTATCGCGAGTGGGCGGATAGAGAGGGAGTCGGCGCTTTGACTGATGGTTATGACGTGTTTATGGATGACAGCTATGAGCCCCCAGTTAAACAAGGTGATGAGTCACTGCTTGATGAAGACCGCAAGAAGTGTCTGCAAGATATGAAAGACTTCAGTCAATGGCTGAAAGAATTAAACTACGACCCAATCTCGTTTGGTAGCTACATCACAGTTTGTGTTGCAGGCAATAGCGTTAAGATACCGTTTCACGCCGATAGCTACGAGTTGTTGGACCGCTTCTTGGATAAAGCAATCGAAGAATATTGACAGTAACAAACCGCTGGCGGACGTCAGCGGTTTACTTTTATCGTTGACGCAGTGCAGTAATGTTTGGCTGCGGCTTTTATTCAGCACGGTTAAGTCTTGTAAAACCACAACCACCGCAGTGCGGAGTTGCTCACGCTGACTGTGTCCGCAATGACTAGTAGATAGTCTCAGCATTGGCTGGTCGTGGCTGCAAATGTAGTTGGAAAAAATATTTTCAAAACTGAATACAAACTGCAAGAAATATGATATAATTATTATAGAATCAAATAAGGTTCTAAATAATAATAAAAACAGTTGCATTCAGCAACGGAAAGTGAGAAGATTATGACAAGAGATGAGTATTTGAGAGAGCTTGAGGAGAAGATAGCCAACGACGAGATTGACGAGGATGCAGCCCTCGCGATGATGCTTATGGCCGACAACTATCCAGAGCACGAGTAGATACAACCACCGCCCTCAGCGGTGGTACTACTGCAGCTTTTATTCAGCGCGGTATAGTTTTGTAAAAACGCAACCACGGCAGTGCGGTTCGGTCGCATTTGGTCGCGGCTTTTATATAGTCGCGGCGAGGTTTGGCAAAGCCAAAGCTGCACCCTTTTATGCAGCGCAGTGCAGCCATTGACTGGTCGTGGCCGCGACGGCGGCAATTGTGAACAAATTGCGAACAAAAGCGGAAGCCCACCTCCCCCTTCTTCCGTAGGGGCCGTCGGTTCTTCCGGTGCTTCAGGCGTGCACCCGTTATTCTCTTGAGGCCCCGGCCGGCCTCACTCCGGCCGGGGCTCTTCCCCTTAGGGGCCTCTTAGATGAGGCCCTTGAGGAGTTCCACGATTCTCTCTTGACTCAAGTCTTTGTTGTTCTCAATCGTTTCGATTATTGTTATTAAATCTGACTTTCTAACAACCGTTTCTTCGATTGGTCGAATTTGTTTCTTGTGCTCAAGGAGCATTTGTTCTATTCTACAAGCTTCTCGATACTCATCATTGTCACCCTCATTAGTTGTCAACCATCTTGTGAGGGTCTTCTTTGATTGGATGGACTTAATCGCTTTGATTGTCTCATCATAATCAAGAACATCAATATCACTTTGTTCGAACTTTGTAACCGGTTTTTCCTTAGGGTCGAGGAGGGCTCTCACTTCTTTGAGAATTTGTTCTTCTTCAAGAACTTTTCTCATCTCTTCTTCATAAGAGGACTTTCCTTTTTGTTTCTTCAATCTACATTTTACGGATTGAATTCTTTTAAGTTCCTTTGAAACTTTTTCCAAGTCATTTCCCAGTTCGTTCGCAACTTTTTCGATATTTTTAAGGTTTGTCATAATTTTACCTCTTTCTTTTATTAAATTTTATTTTTTGAAAATACTAACAAATTATTAACAAATCTCTAATAAATTCCCTTTCAAAATTTATTATTTATATTAATTTATTAATTATTTATTACTTACTTTCTATATTTATTATATCATATATTTTATAAAAAATATATATTATTTTGTAAACAAATTACGAACAATTTGTGAACGTTATTCTGGCATAATGCCTAAAATTATAAAACTATTTTAGTATAATTTGTCCACCCTAGCGCGGCGGCACTGGTACCAAGTATCCAATCGAAACAGATGCAAAGTATCCAATCGAAACAGCCGCAAAGTAACCAATCCAAACATAAATCAAGCACCGCCGGACCCCATCTGGGGTCCTAAAATTATGCCATTGTAGATGTCCTAAAGTTATGTTGCCTTCTATTTAATATATAAAGCAGCGGCGCGCCCGTGAATTATGAGGGTAGATACGTATATTATGACCACAACGTACTTGTGTATGTCATAATTATGTGCCAAAGTGCATAATATAATATTGTAAGGGGGTATCACTATGCCTTATGATTTGATAGATAAAGATAATTCAGCTCCTGTAGACGTAGCACTCATCAAGTGTCCTAGATGCGGGCAGGAAAAACCTGCTGATGCGAGGGACCGACACTTGTGTGTAGATTGCGCTCGAGCTGAGAATAATAGATATGCACACTTAAGACAGCACCAGGGCGACTGGATGGAGGTTGCAAAGGACGCTGGTATAGACGTCTGGTTGCAGCAGCCAGGAGAAACCCAGTGGGAATACACCGTGTGGTGTGCCTACAGAGACTCTTACCCGGGCAAGAAGCCCTCATACAGGAGTGTAGCTGAGCAGCTGGGCACGACTGTAGGAGCTGTTTCGAAGATAGCGCAGCGCTGGACCTTCCAAGCCAGAATGCAGGTTTGGATGACGGAGTGCGACCGCATTACGATGGAGCAGCGCCGCAGAGAGATACTGGAGATGAACGCTGAGCACATAGACATGGCGAAGCGTTTGAGAGGGAAGATAAGTGTCGCAATCGACAATGTAGACCCGCGAGGCCTTAAGCCCGGCGAGCTTGCGACGCTGATGCGCATGGCCACTGACCTTGAGCGCAAGGCGCAGCTTGACATGGAGATTCAGGAAGACAGACAGAGAGAAATGTCTGTAGATAACCCTGAGGCGAAGCGCAGCCCTACTAAGCAGAGTGACTTAGGTGAGGTAGTTAAGATTCTACTCGCAGCAGGCGCGCTCGGCACTGTGACGCAGATTGGCGTCCGCGAGACAACCACCAGAGAGGTTGTAGCTAGAGATGGCTACGGTAACGAAACGAGATTTGTAGAGGAGGACTAATATATGTCTGCAGGCTTTTTGAAAATGCCGGGCTCCGGCGCCCCCACCGCTATAGCGGTGACTATACCGACGAGTGGCTGGGCAGAGTCTGACGGTGGACACTATGTTGACGTAACGGTCGACGGTGTCCTTGGCACAGACTGCCCGGTTGTAGATATTGACTGCTCTAATGCAGCGAGTGTAGATGCACTTACTGCTGAGTGGTCTAAGATATGGAAGATTGAGACGTCCATGGGACGCATCCGTTGCTACGCAACTGAGGCACCTGCTATGGCTATCCCTGTGCGTCTGTTGATGGTGAGGTGATTAGATGGGTAAAGCGTTTTTAACACGCAAGGGAGCAGCTCTTGAGGAGCTTAATATAACTGAGAACGGCACCTTTACAGCGCCGGCAGGCAAGGGCTATAAGAAGGTTGTAGCTAGCATACCAACTGGTGCAGAGGTATCTGGCTCAGTAGAACTCACGACTAATGGTGCACATGACGTCTCTAACTTTGCGGAGGCTATTGTCAATGTTCCTATCCCTGAGGGGTACATAAAACCCAGCGGAAGCATAACAATCACAGAGAACACGACGGTTAACGTTGCTGACAAAGCGGAGGTTGTTGTTAATGTCCCGACAGGCGGGGGTTCAAGCGGCTCACTGGTAGGTGAGAGAAAGTTTGTTGATGTACCCTCTATCGACAAGATAACACCTTCCAACGACAAGCAGTTCTTTGACTTAGAGGCTACTGTGGCACTTGGCAACGCTTCAGGTGTCATTAAGAAGATATGGTTCTTCACTGGCGAAACGCAAATCACAGCGTTTGGCTATGTTGGTGACATCTACCTCGGCGGTGAGCTTATGGAGGAAGACTTAGAGCTCCCTATTTATAACCTGTGGAACACTGTTGACGGAAAAGATGCTTGGCTTTACGAGGAGATAGCGGCTGACGCGGGTATGGAAGTGACAAAAGAGGCGCTTCAGGCGATAAACATCACAAAACAGCCCACTGATGAGGTCATTACATCGTTCTTGCGGGCTAATACAAATGCGGTTGATGGCTCTTGCAATAGAAAGCACGTAATCGAGGTTGAGGAGCTTACTGAAGTTGGTGAGGGCGGTGCGATATATGCTTTGAAACTGAAATTTTCGGATGTTATCTTGGTGCTTTCTGCGGACTTAGTACTTTCTTATAGCGAGTTGCTTGGGGGCATGGGTAATTTTTATTGTGTGCCTACAAAGCCGACTGAGAACATTATGGTATCGAGCGAAACCGACGGTTATCATTTGTACTATGTGGAAGATGAAGACGATGTTTTCCCGGTTCGGTCACCGTATATGCATACTTATAGCGAATGCCGTCCCATTCCTTGCCG
>CALCHR010000185.1 GCA_937901185.1 uncultured Bacteroidales bacterium | reverse complement strand
TTGTTGTAAGCTTCTACGAAGGCATCGTAGAGAGCTTGGTCTACAGTACCTACGCTTTCACCGGGAGTGAAGAGACCATTGATACCATCGGGGAATTTCAATGTGAACACTTCGCCCAACTCGTCGCGGCCTGTCTTTTCGCGGCTCTTAGCTTCGTAAACATACCAGTTGCTGGTGTCGGTATAGCTCCAGAAGTTGGGGTTACCGCCGAAGGCCATGTAGTAGCCACCTGCTGAGTTGTAGAATACGAAACATACGCCTTCTGCTGCGCCGGCGCGCTCGAGTTCAACAACGTCGCCCATGTCGGTTTCGGCCTCCAGATCGGCCTCTGCTACGGAACGAGCGATACGAGCTGTACAGATGAACGCATCTTCTACGTTGCTTACATAAAGATCGTCACCTTCAGAGAGGTACTTACCGTTAGCCACGTTCTTGATGGCGTAGGTCTTGTGACTGCCGTCCATACCTACTTCTTCAAACTGGTAGATGCAGTCCTCAGAAATTGTGTGGACAACATAACCGCTGGCGGAGGAAAGATAACCACCCTCGCTCCAACCACCGGTGTTTTCACCTTCTTTGAGGACTACATACTGGCCGGGAGTAATCTCGGTCAAAGGAGCATCCTCGTCTACGAGTTCCCAGAACAAATTGGATTCCTGGGCTTGCACTGCACCTGCTACGAAGAACATGAGCAGCGCCAAAAGACTAAAAATCTTTTTCATAGAATTACATATTTAGGTTAATAAAAATTTATCGTTTCTCTCTGACAAGCTTGTTTTTTCATAGCTAAGCCGCTTCCTTGCACAGCAACGCCTTGCAAAGATAGCAAAGAATGCCCCATTTTACCCCCCGTTTGTTAAATCTTGTTAATATGCGTATATTTCTTTTAAGAATTTACTTTCTTCCAAGCAGGTGCTTTCTGCATGGTCGGAATGCCCTGTTTTCCGCCTTTGTAAGCCCTTGATTTTCAAGGGTCATTTTCGGGCGTTTCTTAGGTAAAAGCTAGGTGAATTTCGGTAACTACTAGGAAAATTTCGGTAACTACTAAGAACGCGAAAGTAACTACTAAGAAAAACCAGGTGCCGAGAAGATTTTCTTCACAAAGACATAGACTCTCCTTTGCGCTGCAAACTTAATATAAAAAATTTGTTTAATTTTGGTCCATTTTAGTCCTTTTTATGAGGGGGGGGGTAAAAAAGAGTTTTTAAGGGCGCAAAGGGGATAAAAAAATAGCAGGAAACTGCGAGGTTTCCTGCTATCGATGTGGGGAATGAGGGGCTGATTATTTCACCAGCACCTTCTTGCCATTGATGATATTGATGCCCTTCACCGGATGGTTGAGCGTGCGTCCGTCAAGGCTGTACACGGTCTTCACAGCGGCGCCGGCAGCTTCTACGCTTTCGATGCCGGTCAGCGTGCTCTCGCCGTCAAGGCTGTAGTCGGTCACGTTCTTCACGCCGGCCACGTTAAAGTATTTCTCAATGTTACCATAGAGCCATACAGTCTTGCCCATGTTGGTGGGATTGTCCAGGAGGTTGAGGTCTGTACGCACTTGGCCCTTGGGCAACTGTACGGGCAGGTTGTTCTCCTCGCTGCCGATGGCCAGGTTGGTAGCTACGGCTGCGGTAACGGCGGTGTTGAGTTTGTTATCCACATAAGTACCGCAGATGGTGCCCTTCACCCAAACCTTTTCAGTAACCTTGCCCAGATAGTATTGAGCGTCGGCCACGGTGTAAGGTTTCTCGAGAGTGCCTTCGCCTTCTATCACATAAAGAGTATAAGAAGCCTTTGCGCCGAGATTCTGCTCAGTTTCAGGAGCCTCAGCAGTGATGACAGCCATACCATAACCCTTCACGGTCACGAGGCCTTGCTCGTCGACAGTGGCTACGGCTTCGTTTGAAGAGCTGAAGGTGAGCGCTGCGTCAGAGTTGGTAGAGAACGCATTGCGGCCGTCCCATTCTTCGCCGGGGAGCACTACCACTTCTTCCTTCTCCCAAGCCAGTTCTGTGGGTTTCAGGTTGGTGATAACGGCTACATGGTCGGCAGAGAGGGGATAGAGCTGCGGCGTTCCGTTGTAGCAAGCCACTACAGCAGTCACGTTGTAAGTCTTGGTGGTGTCGAAGATGAAGTCGGCGAGCACGTTGAAGTTGTCGCGCAGCGTCAACTCGTTGTCCATGTCGTCTATCATGGTGATTTTCTTACTGTTGAGAGCCTCGGCAGCGAAAGAAATGTTCTCCAACTTCACGAGCATGTTTTCATATACCTTCACACCGTTGTCAGTACCAATGTCGGCGATGGTGAGCAACTTGGGTTCTACGGGATTGCCGGAGCTGAGCACCTTGACGTTCTCGTAGTTGGCACCGGTGATTTCTGTCAGTCCATAGTAGAGTTTCAAGCCCGACTCAATGTAGCCGCCAATCTTGTCGCCCTGCTTCAAAGGAGCTTCGCCCTTGCCGTAGAAGAGCATACCCTCTACGCCGTCGGTCACATAGACTGAGGTATTGCCGTTGCTAACGGCCACGCCTATCACAAGCAGCTCGGCGAACTCGTACTTCACAAAGACTTCGGTGTTGGTAGCTGCCTTTTTCAGTTCGGCAATGGTGGTATAAACCGGAGTAGCTACTTCGGGAGTGTCTTCCACTACGCTACCCTTTCCGGAAATAGCCACGTTCTTTACTTCCCATGTACCGGCCAACTCGGCAGTACTTGAATAGACAAAAGCAAACTGCACCTTCTTGCCATCGTAGGCCTTGAGGCTGGCAGTAGCTTCTACAAAGTCCCAAGAAGTGCCTGAGGGGAGTCCTTCGTAAGTCAGTTGTGTCCAGTCGGCTGCAGTGCTCTCCTTGACCATCAGTTTGCAAGCGCCCACAAAGTTCTCTTGCGCTTGGAAGTAGTTGGCGCAGTGAGAGAAAGTAAGGCTGCAATCGGTGGCAGCAGCGAGGTCGAGCACGGGCGATACCAGCCAAGCCTCAGAAGCATAAGCCTTTTTTTCGACATAGCTGGAAGCCTTCATGCCATAATTAGCACCAGCCCAGTTCCACACATAAGTAAGCTCTGCGGGAAGCGCCTTGTTCATCACAGTAAAGTTGCCTTGGTTGGCATCAAAAGGAGAGGTCCACAACTCATCGAGTTCGGGTTTGGGAGTAGGATCGGGCTCTGGCTCGGGAGTGGGGTCGGGAGTCGGCTCAGTGCCTTCGTTGGCCAGCGTCACCACGAGCTTGTTGTAGCGACCGTTTACAGTTGCCACAAACGCCACTTCGGTTTGCGCGCCCGTCCATCCGGCAGTAGCATCTACGGCTTCATCATCCACCGTAAAGCCAAAATAGCTGGCACCTGTGGCGGTCCAAACGACTTTGGTCACCACCTTGCCGGCAGGAGCTTTCACGGTCAACTGGTTCTTTTTGTACACGCGCAACTGAGGTCCGGTCCACATACGGGGGTGTGTAGAAGCTGTGAGTTGCTCAAGACTAAGCACCACGCCGTCTTGTGTAATTTCTTCTACATTACCAGCATCAGCTGTTTCACCAGAACCGCTTCCAATAGGGAGTCCCCAAAGGTTGGCCTTGAAATCGAAGGTCACCTCTTGCGCCCATGCCGTAGTCATCACGGCTACGAACAGAGAGAGAAAGAGTAAAGTCTTCTTCATTTGCTTTTAGTTTTGTAAGTTAATAGGTTATAGAAAAATTATAGGGTCACAATAAAATCATACAGCACATATATCCAGTGGGCCATGAAGGCTGCCACGAGTCCGCCGATGGTATGGGCGAGGATGGCCTTCGATGTGAGTTGGCGGTAGCCCAACGAGTCGAGCATGGCGGTGTGGGTGCTGAGATAGCCGCTCCAACACATGCCGATGGCGGTAAACACTGCGATGGCATTGCTATCTGCCCAGCCGGTTTCTACAAAACCCGGCACCAAGCCAAGAGCTGCGCCTACTGCGCCGAGAGCTGTGATGGGGAACGCCACAAGGTGTGGGTCTTGGAAACCAAAGAGCCACTCGAATACTACGTTCACCTTGGAAGCGCACCAAGGCAGGAGTTCGATGCCTTCATAAGCTGCGCCGGTGTAGGTGCCATTCTGTGAGGGGCCGAAAGTAAGTATCATCACGAGGGTAGAGATAATCAGCACGCCGGGAATGATGGCG
>CALCHR010000184.1 GCA_937901185.1 uncultured Bacteroidales bacterium | reverse complement strand
TACCGAATTTTTCCTAGTAGTTACCGAAATTCACCTAGCTTTTACCTAAGAAACGGCTGAAAATGACCATTGATTTTCAGGCGATTAGAAAGGCTATTTTTCAGTCCTCCCCACCCTGCCGGAAACGAGCCACAGGCCGAAAAAGAACACCCGCCTCGCGGCAAGCCCTTCTCCCCTCGCCTGCGCCATAGAAAATACACCTTCGGGCAGTGAATATGTCTGCACAAGAGCCGTTTCCATAAAAATCTTCGTATCTTTGCAACATCAAGACAGTCAGTAAGAAACTACTATGAACTCATTTGCCGAAGCCTGCTTCAAGCTCCTCTCTCGCCTACCCTTAGGCGCGCTCTATGTCTTTGCCGACGTGGCCTTCCTCGTGGTCTACTACATCGCCGGATACCGCCGCGGCGTGGTGCGAAAGAACCTGCAACGCTCCTTCCCCGAGAAGACACAGAAAGAACTACGCCGCATAGAAAAAGACTTCTTCCACTTCCTCTGCGACTATGCCGTAGAGACTATCAAACTGCTGACCATCAGCGAAGAAGAGATGCGCCGCCGCATGACCTTTGAGGGCGTGGAAGATATGGAGGCCGAGCTGGCCGCCCACCCCTTCGTGTTTGTCTACCTGGGCCACTACTGCAACTGGGAATGGGTATCGTCACTGCCCATGTGGATGAAAAACGAAACTACCCACTGCGCACAAATCTACCGCCCGCTGAAAAACAAGGCCTTCGATGCCCTCTTTATGGAAATGCGCACCCGCTTCCATGCCGAGAACATCTCAAAATACGACACACTGCGCCGCGTGCTCAGCCTCAAACGAGAAGGACGCCCCACCATCATCGGCTTCATCTCCGACCAATCGCCACGCTGGCAGAGCATCCACGAGTGGGTAGACTTCCTGCATCAGGAAACGCCCGTGTTTACCGGCACCGAACGCATCGGCAAGAAGGTGGACGCCGCAATCTACTTTGCCGACATCTGCCGCCCGCGCCGCGGCCACTACCACTGCACCTTCCGCCACATGACCAGCAACATAAAAGCCTACGAAGACTATCGCCTCACCGGCGTGTACATGGAGGAACTGGAGAAAATCATCCAACGCCAACCCCACCTCTGGCTGTGGTCGCACAAGCGCTGGAAACACAACCGTAAAGACGTGGAGCAAGCACAAGCCAGAGCCAAACAGACCGAGGCTGAATAAAAAATTTCGTAAAACGCTTGGCCAATCTGCTGAAACTCCGTATCTTTGCCCCGCTTTAAGCAAATTATCTAAACTCACTAAAAATTTTACACAGATGTATTTAGATTCTGAAAAGAAGAAAGAGATCTTTGGACAGTACGGACAGTCTAATTCGGATACCGGCTCTGTAGAAAGCCAGGTGGCCTTGTTTTCTTACCGTATTTCCCACTTGACGGAGCACATGAGAGCCAACCGTAAAGATCATACGACCGAACGTGCTCTCGTACAATTGGTAGGTAAGCGCCGCGCCCTTCTCAACTACTTGAAGAAAAAAGACATTGAGCGCTATCGTGCCTTGATCAAAGCTCTTGGCCTCCGTAAGTAAGACCAAAGCCCTTTCGATCTCCCAAAAGGAGAGAAAGAAAAAGACAGCAACCCGCAGTTCTCACAGAGAGCCGCGGGTTGTTTCTTTTATAATATGTCACAAGGCCTCCAAGCCACCCACAATAGATAATATCTATATGCCAATAGAAAAAAACATTTGCACAGCATCTCAAAAGACTCTATCTTTGCCATAGAAAAGCCGCTCAGCAGTCTGAAAAAGAACAAAGAGTAGGAGAGGACCTCCGAAAAATAATAAGCCCTTAAACACAAAAACTTAAACCAAAAATATTCATCCTAAAACCCTACCGAGATGGAAAATATCAATAGCTACTTATCCCACTTACGCGGTTACAACTATACAGGCGTGATGCCTGTCGTGATAGACTTCTACGCCACCTGGTGCGGCCCTTGCAAAGCACTGATGCCTCACATCGAGCGCTTGGCACAAGAATATGAAGGACGCGTCAAGGTGCTGAAGGTGGACGTAGACAAGAACGAGGCGCTCGCCGCACAGGCCGACATCCGCACCATCCCCACACTCTTTTTCATAGACAAGGATGGAAACATAGAGCGTAGCATCGGCGGAATGCCCTATAGCGAACTGGAGAAACGCGTAGAGGCCCTGTTGAAATAAGACAAGGCCTTCGTAGAAAAAAGAAGCGGTGTGGCTCTCTCGAGAGTCACACCGCTTTGCATATAGCTTTATGCGCACCGGGCGCAAGGCTTTCTGTTAGTCGGCAAGCTTAGCCTTGATGAACTCGCGGTTGAGGCGAGCGATGTTGGCAATGCTTTCGTTCTTAGGACAAACAGCCTCGCAAGCGCGGGTGTTAGTACAGTTACCGAAACCAAGTTCGTCCATCTTAGCCACCATGGCCTTAGCACGCTTAGCAGCTTCGGGGCGACCTTGAGGAAGGAGGGCAAACTGTGATACCTTAGAAGAAACGTAGAGCATAGCTGAACCGTTCTTGCAGGCAGCAACGCAAGCGCCGCAACCGATACAAGTAGCGCAGTCCATAGCCTCGTCAGCGTCTTGCTTAGGGATGAGGATGGCGTTAGCATCCTGGGGCTGACCGGTACGAACGGTTACATAACCGCCGGCGGCTTGAATCTTATCGAAGGCAGAGCGGTCTACCATGCAGTCCTTGATTACAGGGAATGCAGCAGAGCGCCAAGGCTCAACGGTGATTACATCGCCGTCGTTGAACTTACGCATGTAGAGCTGGCAAGTGGTGGCGCCGGTAGCGGTCTTACCGTGAGGCGTACCGTTGATGTAGAGCGAACACATACCGCAGATACCTTCGCGGCAGTCGTGGTCGAATACGAAAGGCTCCTTGCCGTCGTTAATCAGCTCCTCGTTGAGGATGTCGAGCATCTCGAGGAAGGAAGTATCGTCGGGGATGTTTTTCATCTCGCGTTGTTCGAAATGACCAGCATCCTTAGGACCATTCTGCTTCCAATACTTAATGGTGAATGAAATATTTTTAGCCATTGTATAATTCTTTTAGGAGTTCTACGGATATTAGTTCTTATAGTTACGAGTCTGAACCTTGATTGCTTCGTAAACGAGGGGTTCCTTGTGGAGCACGGGCTCTTTGTCGTCTGTACCTTGGTATTCCCAGCAGCCAACGTAGAAGAAGTTTTCGTCGTCGCGCTTGGCTTCGCCTTCTTCAGTTTGGTATTCTTCGCGGAAGTGACCACCGCAAGACTCGTTACGTGTGAGAGCGTCGTGAGCGATGAGTTCGCCCATCACGATGAAGTCTTCGAGGCGGATAGCCTTTTCGAGCTCTACGTTTACGCCGTCTGCTGTGCCGGGAACAAAGAGGTTAGAGTAGAATTCCTTGCGGATTTCTTTCATCTTCTCGAGGCCTACCTTCAAGCCTTCTGCTGTACGTCCCATACCTACGTAGTCCCACATCACGCGACCGAGTTCCTTGTGGATAGAGTCAACAGAGCGCTTACCCTTAATATTGAAGAGCTTCTGGATACGTGCCTTCACAGCTTCTTCGGCAGCCTTGAATTCGGGGAGGTCTGTAGAGAAGCGAGGAACGGTAATCTGGTCGCTCAAGTAGTTTTGGATAGTGTAGGGGAGAACGAAGTAACCGTCTGCCAAACCTTGCATCAACGCAGAAGCACCGAGGCGGTTTGCGCCGTGGTCTGAGAAGTTACATTCACCGATAGCGAAGAGACCCTTCACTGAAGTCTGGAGTTCGTAGTCTACCCAGATACCACCCATAGTGTAGTGAACGGCGGGGTAGATCATCATCGGAGTTTCGTAGGGGCTTTCGTCGGTGATTTCTTCGTACATATCGAAGAGGTTACCGTAGCGTGCTTCGATTTCCTTGCGACCGAAGTCCTTAATAGCCTGTGAGAAGTCGAGGAACACGGCGAGGCCGGTGTTATTTACGCCGTAGCCCTTGTCGCAGCGCTCTTTAGCGGCACGTGAAGCCACGTCGCGGGGAACGAGGTTACCGAAGGCGGGATAGCGACGCTCGAGATAGTAGTCGCGGTCTTCTTCGGGAATGTCCTTACCCTGAATCTTACCTTCCTGGAGTTTCTTAGCATCTTCCAACTTCTTGG
>CALCHR010000183.1 GCA_937901185.1 uncultured Bacteroidales bacterium | reverse complement strand
GCGAGGGCGCCGCTAAGGTATTCACTTGTTTCAAATTCCGGATAGACGCCTTCGAGGAGTTCCAGTTCGCCGCGCAACTTGTCGGCCAGCTCGGCACCGATGTGTTCGTCCAGCTCAGAGGTGTTGATGTCTACCTCCACCTTTTCTGTCACCACTTGCTTAGAGGGTTGGAAGAGGTTGAGGCCTTTCTCGTAGATGTTATAAACACCCTTGAAGCGAATACCGCTTTCGATGGGCCATGTCAGAGGGCGCACTTTGATTTGCAACTCTTCTTCCAACTCGTCGAGCAGGTCGAAGGGATCTTTGGCCTCGCGGTCCATCTTGTTCACAAAGATAATGACCGGCGTGTTGCGCATGCGGCACACCTCCATGAGCTTGCGGGTCTGCGTTTCCACACCCTTGGCTCCGTCCACCACGATGATAACGCTGTCCACAGCGGTCAAAGTGCGGTAGGTGTCTTCGGCAAAGTCCTGGTGACCCGGGGTGTCGAGGATGTTAATCTTGTAGTCGTGGTAGTCAAATTCCATTACAGAGGTAGTAACGGAGATACCGCGCTGCTTCTCGATGTCCATCCAGTCGGAGGTAGCTGTCTTCTTGATTTTGTTACTCTTCACGGCTCCCGCCACTTGTATTTGTCCACCGAAGAGCAATAGCTTTTCGGTGAGCGATGTCTTACCGGCGTCGGGGTGTGCAATAATGGCGAAGGTACGTCTTCTTTCTATCTCGGGATTCATGAGCTAATTATCTTTTTGTTTCTTCCTGCTGTCGACCAACAATCCCAATAAGAGGAAGGCCAACACAAATAACGGGTTCTTAAATATCATCCAAAACGCCACACCTACACAAGCATACCAAGCAGAGGCAGACGTGGGAGTTTCTTCTTTTCTTTGCTTACAACAGTTCCTCCAGGCATTCCTTCAAGGAATCTTCCCACCAGGGTATCTCCATGGCATAGGCTGCCTTTATCTTACTCTTGTCGAGCACAGAATAGTGAGGACGTGGCGCTGCTACGGGATAGTCTTCTGTATGAATGGGGCGCACAGCACAATCCTTTATGCCGGCCATGCGATGAATGGCGCGCGTGAAGTCATACCAGGAGCAAGCACCCTCGTTGCTGAAATGGTAGACGCCAGGCACGATGCCGCGGTCAACGGCCAGCAAAATCATACGGGCCAGGTCGCGAGCATAGGTAGGGGTGCCGATTTGGTCGGCCACTACGCCCAGTTCGTCGCGCTCTTCTCCGAGGCGGAGCATCGTCTTGACAAAATTATTACCAAAGGCGGAATAAAGCCAGGCAGTGCGGATGACCATCGAACCGGCGCAGTTGCGTATCACGGCTTCTTCGCCTTCCAACTTCGTACGGCCATAGACCGACTGCGGGCGGGTCTGCGCATCTTCTTTATAGGGTACGCAAGCCGTGCCGTCGAACACATAGTCCGTAGAGATTTGTATCATCGTTCCGCCAATAGAGGCCACCGCTTCAGCCAGATAGCCGGGAGCTATATTGTTAAGCAGATTGCAAAGTTCAGGTTGGCTCTCCGCCTTGTCTACAGCTGTATAGGCTGCACAGTTGATCACCACAGAAATATTATTGGCTTCTACAAACTGATAGATAGCCGCCCGGTCCGTAATGTCAAGTTCCTCAACATCAGTAAAATAAAACTGACATTTCTCTTCATATCCCTTAGCCAGGCGCTGTAGTTCGTTACCCAATTGCCCACGGCATCCGGTGACGAGTATCCTTTTCATATCTCCTATAACAATATATTATCGGTGCATCTACCGCACCGCGATGTATTATTTACTGCTAAAATTCTATCGGCTCTTCTTTGTCCTTCAGATAATAGTCTGAAAGCTGTCCGAGCAACGCACTGATATCCTGCAAAGCCTTTTCCGTATCGGCCGACACAGCACGCTTCTGCAACCTCAGCATCATGATGCCGTAGAGCGCATCAAGGCAGGTTTGCAATTCCGGTTCGTCCTTCTTGCCACCCTTCGCACGCAACTCCACCACATAAGGCAACACCTTATAATACATCTCTCTATAATAAGGGAAGCGCGAAGAGGCCAACAGCTGCTCATGAAGTTCGATAAGGCTTTGCAGCGCGTTTTTGTTGATCTGCAAATGCCCACCTTCCACCAATCCTTCGCCGTGCATCATCTCGCAAAGCTCGGCATACCATCTCTCGGTGCGCTGCCGCTGCTCCTCGTCTTGAAACTGAAAGCGAGAGATATACCCATCCTTAAGTCGGTCAAAATCACAACCATAGGCACGAAGAATATCTTCCACCTGCCACATATAAAGGATATATTCTATCCGATTACGCTGCTTGAGTTGGTCCGCAATAATCATACGAGCGACTTAGAGGAAAGAAGAGAGATTGAAGAGCGTATGCACCGCATAAAGTACCGAAGCCACAAGCACCACCGTACCAATCGTACGGTTCAAACGGCGAATGCCGCGTATGCCAAAGTTCTTCTTCATGCGGTTGATAATATAAGTCAATCCGAGCCACCAAAGCATGGCACCCCCCACAATGGAAGCATAGCCCACACACTGGCCGAAGACATTGCCCGGTATCACAAATGTGAACATATTAAACAAGGCAATGAACAAGAAAATAATCAGCGGATTAGACAGGGTCACAAAAAACGAAGTCAAGAAATTGTGGAAAAGGCTACCCCTTCTTTGCGACACCGGACGCAAACATTTACGAGGATCTGTGCGATACATGTAAATGCCGAATATCAACAGCATCACGCAACCTATCAGTTTCATACCGAAGAGGTTACGCTCATTCTCTATAAAGTCCATCACGAACGAGAGACCCAAACCCGTGATGAGCGCATAGATAATATCGCTCAACGCAGCGCCAGCACCGGTAACCAAACCATAGATGCGGCCCTTCTGCATCGTGCGCTGAATGCACAACACGCCCACCGGCCCCATTGGCGCCGAAGCCACGATGCCGACAAGAAGACCCTTTAAGAACAATTCAAGAGTGCCGGAGAACTCCGCAAAGATATTTTCCACCATACTAAATGCAAAGTTCGCATTTTTTTGGAATAAAAGAAAATTTTTTACATCTTTTTATAGCAACCTGCTAAAAGCCGCCTTTTTTCAGAAACCCCAAAAGAAAAAAATCCCACAATTTTCTCCCTCGCAAGTTCAAAGACCTCGCCCCCACTCCTCATGCCGCTCCTGCTGAAATCTTAAAAACGGCGCCACGAATTGCAAAAGAAAGTTAAAGTCGATTTGCATTTCGCCCGCCGATGTATTATCTTTGTAATAGCGAAGCGGGAACCTACTACAGGCTCCCGCTTTTTTCTATTCTTTCAATCCGAGAAAATGGGACTTTTCCATCATTTCTTAGTAAAGAGAAAAATCTCCCTAGGCCTTTACTAAGAAAATTTCGGTAACTACTGCGACGATTTTCTAAATACCGAAGAAAATTTCTGCTTTGCGCACCGCTTCCCCGGTCTTTTTCCGCCGCTCCGTTCTCTTAATTTTCCTTAAATTTTCTAAACAGCATAGCAACGCCATCCGCCCCAAGAATCCTTTGCTCTTAAAGCTTTTTATTATACCTCGCAGCTATCCATCTCCCTAAAGACCTTAAAGTCCCTAAGGACTTTAGAGACCCTAAGGACCCTAAAAACTTTAGTGCGCCTAAGCACAGTCTCTTTCTCAACTTTGTTACTTGGCAATAACAAAAAAGAGAGAGGTTAAGGATATTACTCCAAAACCTCTCTCTCTAGTAAAAATGGCGGCGACCTACTCTCCCACTCTTAAAGCAGTACCATCGGCGTGCACGGGCTTAACTTCTCTGTTCGGGATGGGAAGAGGTGGAACCCCGGCGCTATGACCACCATAAAATAATTTTATGACATAACGTACAACAATCTTGACACAAATAATCATTTACTCATTTACACACTATATCTTAACTAAGATCGTATACACAAAAGAAAACCAACGTACAACTTACAATATATAACCCTTTCAAGAGAAAGTCTCGGGCAATTAGTAGTGCTCGGCTTTGACGTCACCGTCTTTACACCTGCACCCTATCAACGTCCTAGTCTAGAACGACCCTCAAGGGAAATCTAATCTTGTGGCCGGCTTCGCACTTAGATGCTTTC
>CALCHR010000182.1 GCA_937901185.1 uncultured Bacteroidales bacterium | reverse complement strand
TGTCAGACCTCGCAGTGCAGGCGGATGAAAATAAAGAATTAATTATTGACTCTTATCGAGATGCTAATAATAAAATTAATTCAGTCAAAACGTCTATTGCAGCTCAAGCAAAACGTATTGATAATATCTTAGCTCTTCCTGATGGAAGCACTACAGCTGATGCAGAGCTTTTGGATATTCGTATAGGCAACAATAACGTTTATTATGAATCAGCCGGTAGCGCTGTCAGAGCGGTAGACGATAGGGTGACTGACCTTAAGGAAAGTTTATCTCAGTATATCGGTACTCAGGCTATTAATGGCCTGCGCTATGATATTGAAGGCAACCTTGGCCTTGGTGCGCCTTATATGCTATACTTAACTGCCAATGGCGAAGTACTTCAGGACACCGGTGTGCAGATTATTGGTGGTGCTGGAGGTGGTCCGGGTGGTGGAAGCTCCTCATCTAGTGAACTTAAGATTAGTTACATTACTAAGGACGCTATTAAAATTACTAGCCCTGAAGAAGCTACCCTACGTTTCTTATTCTCTGGTACAGACTCTGCTGGTGATAATATTTCGCAAGCTGATGCTCAGTGGAAAGTAAATGGTACTACTGTTGCACGTGGAGTAGTTAAAAGTGGCGAAAATAGCTTTGATGCTTCTCCTTATATTAGAGAAAATGATACTATCAAAGTACTATTGCTCGTTACTGATGCTAATGGAAGTGTAGCTACCAAAACTTGGAGCATTCAGCATATTGCACTTAATATTGCTTCCGATTTCAATGAAAAGAAAACTTGGCCTATTGGCGAAGATATTATCTTTAGCTATAAAGTTGAAGGTGCTCTTAAGAAAGCCGCTGTTTTCAAATTAAATGGTGAAGAAATTGGTCGTCAGGTACTAGAAGCGGATGTTTCTGGCTTTGACCGAGGCGATATTTCTTACCCAATTCCGGCTCGTGACAAAAACGGTAAGCTTCGTGAGCATGGTTCATACCTACTTGAAGTATACTTAGAGGCCGACCTTAATGGCGATACAGTAAGCTCTAAAACTCGCGTAGTAAAAGACCTACTTTGGTATGATGCTTCAAATGCTGATGGCCTGCCTGTAATTGGCGCAGCACCACAGAGTATTACAACAAAACAGTACTCTGCTGCAGAAATAGTTTTCACCGTTTACGATCCTAGTACCAGTACTCCTAAGGTTGATATCGAAGTTGATGGTGTTGTTGTATCATCTCCGATAATTGAACCAAACCCTGCTTACGGATATACTACAACTGATGTATATTCCTACGTTACTGATCAGGTTGGTACACATAAGGTCAAGATCATTTGTGGCAAATCCGAAAAAGTCATTACTGTTGTCGTCGAAAGCTTAAACATCAATGTAGCTCCCGTAACAACTGGCCTTGTATTTGATTTCCACCCAATAGGCGTAAGTAATAATGATATTGATAAGCGTCTGTGGAGTCAGGATGATATCCATATGACTGTCTCTGATAACTTTGACTGGAAGAATGGTGGTTATCAAATAGAGAAAGACGCAGATGGCAAGTCAATACCTGGCACAGAGCACTTCTGTATTAAAGCCGGCTCAACAGCAACTATTGACTATAAACTTTTCGCAAATGATGCCAAAGTTTATGGTAAGGAATTTAAGCTAGTATTTAAAACAAAGCATGTAACTAACCCTGAGGCTATTTTCCTATCCTGTATTGATAATAAAACTGCACAGGACCATATTGGTATTAAGATGGGAGCACACCAGGCAAACATTTATGGCCAAAGCGGTAACTTAGAGCTTGCATACTCGGAAGAAGATATTATTGAGTTTGAGTTTAATATCTCTAAAAACACTGAAGCTGTTCCAATGGTCATGGGCTATGAAGATGGCGTGCCAAGCAGACCGATGGTGTATGATAGCACGTACAACTTTAGACAGAGCAATCCTAAGGAAATTACCCTAGGCTCGCCTGACTGTGATTTGCTCATTTACAGATTTAAAGTTTATGACACTTCACTGACTGCTTCTGATATATTAGGTAACTTTATTGCAGACGCTCGTACTTCTGAGGAACTACTTGCTAGATTTAACAGAAATCAGATCTATAATGATAATAATAAATTAGACCCTGATGTATTTGCTGAAAAGTGTCCTTGGTTAAGAGTATATAAGCTTTCTGCTCCCCACTTTACTAATAATAAGAGTGATAAAGTTAAAAATACTAAGATTCAGCAGCTTTATAAGGATGGTGACCCTGTCCTAGACAACTGGACTTGCTATAATGCGCAACACAGCGGTCAAGGTACCAGCTCCAATAACTACGGTGCTGCAGGCAGAAACCTTGACTTTATTATGAATAAAGATGGCTCTTACTTTGAGCTTGGTGATGGTACTACTGCAAGCAAGATTACTCTTACAAGAGAATCTGTGCCCACCGCTTATTTAAATGCAAAAGTAAATATTGCTTCTTCTAATAACTTAACTAACGCATTACTAGCGAACAGATATAATAAATTCAATCCTTACAGAAGACCTTTTGTTGAGCGCGACGGTATCAATACTGAGTTTATTAAAGATACTATGGAATTTCATAACTGTGTAATCTTTATTCAGGAAACTGACCCAGACCTTTCCACTCACAGAGAATTTGCAGATAACAACTGGCACTTTTATGCAATCGGTAATATCGGTGACTCCAAGAAAACTGATAATACTCGTGCAACAGACCCGGATGATAAATACGAGTGCTGTGTTGAAATCATGGACGTTGGTTTACCGCTATCTGACTTCCCGGCAGATACGATGATAGATGCAATGAGCTACTCTGTTGATGAAAAGGATAGCACTGTAAAGCACTATACTTGGGCGAAGGACGAAAACCTTGGAATCCTGTACGAGAAACAAGAAGATGGCTCCTATGTTTTAACTTCTGACACCTCTGTAAACCTTGAAAAAACTTACTATGTTGACATCCTTGAGCACGATGACTTTAGCGAGGATTACACCTATGGCTGGCGTTATCTGTGGGAAGACGGTACTGATGAGGAAAATGAAGAAGTATTCAATCACTGTAAACAAAAGTGGATTGACTTTTACAGATTCGTAACAACATCTTCTGATGAAGAGTTTAAGGCTAACTTAAAAAATTATTTCGTTGTTGATTCTGCTCTTTATTATTACTTGTTTACCACAAGATACTGTATGGTTGATAACCGTGCTAAAAACACCTTCTGGCACTACGGTAAGGCTGCAGACGGTACTTATAAGTTTGACCTCTGTTGGGACTACGATAACGATACAAGCTTAGGCTTAAATAACTATGGTAAGCAGGTATATCGCTACGGTTTAGAAGATATCGATAAGGATGCAACTAACACTGAAATTTTCCGTGAAAGTGATAGTACTTTCTTCTGCAGAGTAAGAGACGTATTTGCTGATGAGCTTCAGGCAATGTATAAGGACCTTGAAAGTAAGGATGCTTGGCATGCCGAAAGCTTTATCAAAGAATGTGATGCATGGCAAGAGGAATTCCCTGAGGAGCTTTGGCGCCTAGACATTAACAGAAAGTATATTCGTACTTATAACTCTTCTTTCATCAACGGCACAGGTGATAAGCAATTCCTTGTTAACATGTGTAATGGTAGGATGAAGTATCATCGTCGTCAGTGGGAAAGAAATCAAGAAGTATACATGGCCTCTAAATACCAGACAAACAGAGCCCTTGGTGATAACTACCATGCTAACTTCCGTGTTAACCGATTTGGATCTACTGATGATATGGTAGTTAAGCCTAATTATCAGCTCACTATAACACCTTATTCGTATGTATATTTAAACGTACAGTATGGTGGTACAAAGCCGCTTTCAGTAAGAGCAGAGCCTAATGTCGCAACTACTGTACCTTTCTCTGGAGCACTTTCTGCAGATATTATTAATATCGGTAGCGCATCTGCAATAGCTGATTTTGGTGATTTATCTGCTATTTATCCGCACACAGCCAGCGTACAAAATGCTACTAGAATAAAGAAGCTAACACTTGGCTCTGACATCGAGGGATATTCAAATACGAATTTCACTTCCTTGTCTTTTGGTGAAAACGGTGAAAACGCTTTGTTAGAAGAGCTTAACCTAACCAATATTACTAGCTACACTGGCTCGCTTGACTTAAAGTCATTACTAAATCTTAAAAAGCTTTATGCTTCTGGCACTAATCTTACCGGTGTAATTTTTGCTGATAACGGTAAATTAGAATATGTTGAGCTGCCTGCAGTAAACAATATTACGTTTAAGAATTTAATTTATTTAAGCTCCGATAACTTTAAGTTGAATACTGACGCTGAAGGTAACAATAACTATGATAGTGTTGTTGACCTTACTATTGAAAACTGTCCTTTACTTGATGCGGTTGCTCTCTTCAATAGTTGTAAAAACATAGCGCGTGCTAGATTAGTCGGTGTTGACTTCGGCTCTGTTGATTATGAGTATTTTAAAACCAATATCTTTAATGTAACAGGCTTAACCGCTTCCGGCGATGACACACCTAATGCAGTGTTAGTTGGTAAAGCTAAGTTTGGTAATCTAACTGGTGAGCAGTTTAATGAGCTAACTACTCGTTATCCTGACCTGGAGATTACTTATGACCACTTAGAGAGTACTATTACTTTCGTTGATACAGATTTAACTACAGTTATTCACTCTGATATTTCAATCAATGGCGCAGACTGTACTAACCCTGTATATTATGGCACAGATACTATTCCGGAGGGAATGATCGCTAAGCCTACTAAAGAAGCTACAGTCGAATTTGAATATGACTTCTTAGGTTGGTCCGTAAAGAAAGATATTATTGTGACTTCTGAAACACTAACGACTGAGTTAGTAAATGAGTATAAAACTGAAGTACTTAAACATCTTGAAGGTAATAAGACATTTTATCCTGTGTTCCAGGCTATCAGACGCAGTTATATTGTTACATTTATAAACCCAACAGCTCCTGAAGGAAGCCAGGTACTTGCTGAAATCAGTACACTTTATGGAAGCGACTCTGATTATTTAGGTGCAGGTTATCAGACTCCTATAAAACAAGACGCGAATAAGCCTGAAATGTATGCATTCACTGGATGGGAACCAAAGCCTGACAATATTACAGGACCGTTAACATGTTATGCACAATTTACAGTACTTGATAGTGTCTGGTATACTATCGGTGTTGGCGATATCTCGGATCTTGTCGACTACTATGGAAATATTTATAATGGTTACACCCTAAATTCGTCAAATAAGACAATGGCAATTACTAAGTGTAAAAATGACTTAAATGCTGCTGTTAAAATTCCTGATTCACTTACACTTGAGTCTGTACCCTATACTGTAACTAAGCTTGGTGGTTTTAATAATCACAGTAGACTCGAGCTGGTTAAATTACCTAGCACTCTGGTGGAATTACTTGCTGAAGCCTTCTCAGGTTGTGCAAATCTGAGTGAGATAACCTTGCCTGAGGCTTTACAAATAATTCACAGGCAAGCATTACAGGAATGCACTAAGTTAAAAACTATCGCAATTCCCGCAAATGTACATACAATAGGTGCTGCACCATTTATGGGATGTCACAACCTTGAAAGTATAGTAGTAACTGAAGGAAATGATACTTTTAGTATAATTCAAAATTGTTTGGTTAATACTAAAACTAAACAGCTTATTCAAGGTACAGCTACTAGCCTAATTCCACAAGACGGCTCTGTAACAAGCTTAGGAGACTACTGTTTTGCAAAGATGCCAATTACTTCTATAGAAATTCCAAATACTATAACAAAAATACCGAGTAATGCCTTTAGCTGGTGTGCAGAGCTTAAAACAGTGCAATTACCTGCTACAATAACAGTTTTAGATGCTACATGTTTTGCTTGGTGCAGTAAGCTCGCTGATGTTACCTTACCGGAAGGCTTAACTGACATCATGACCTATGTATTTAACTCTTGCGCACTTACAAATGTTACTATTCCGGCATCAGTAAATAATATTTATAATCAGTCATTTGGTGATATAAAAACACTTCAAACGGTTACATTTAAGAAAGCTTTAAATGCTGATGGCAGCATTAAAATACCTACTTCTATTACTAGTGAAGCTTTCGCTAACTCTGGTACTAGCACAAATCCGATTGTATTTAATGTACCGTGGTCAGAAGAAGAACATAATCGTAAATTCGCTGACGCTCCCACTTTTGGTGCAGCCAATGCTGTATTTAACTATAATTATGATGAGGAGGCTAACTAATGTATAAGATAGTACAAAACAATAAAATAATTGATGTTGTAAAGTATCCACAATTCGTTAACTTTTTAGCTTCCGGTCATATTGCAATGACGGATAAGACTTCGGCTAATGGTATTTTGGGTTCAGACAATAAAACTGTATACAGCTTTCAGTCACGTGTAGGTTATCCTACTGTAGCTATTGTAGAAATCACTTCTAAGGAATTTGAGAGGCTTCAAGGCCTCTTGAATTCCGATCAAGAAGTCTGTGCGGATGAGCACATTTTGGCTTTGGCAAGACAGAATAAAATAAAATACCTCTCTAACCAGTGTAAAGCTAAGATTAGCAGCGGCTTTGTTATCGGGCTATCCGATGGAAAGTCTTACAGTTTTAAGCTTACAGCCGAAGACCAGTTAAATTTGATGTCAATTGAAGGCCAGCTAAATGCCGGTGCTGAAACAGTCATATACCATGCTACTAACCAGCCCTGTAAAGTTTTTTCAAGAGACGACATGCTGAAAGTCATAAAAGCATTTAGAAGTCATGTTACCTATCATACTACTTACTTTAACGTCGCTAAACAGTATATTAATTCGTTAACAGACTTAGAAAAGATAAATAATTTTAACTATGGTACAGATGTTTCTGCTACACTAGATGACAAAGTCATTAAACAGATTCTTAAGAATGGAGCTGAATTTGTAATATGAAGGCAAGAGTGAGCCAATTATATAAAACTGAGGCCGAGTGGCTAAAGCTACCCAAGTTTAAGCCATTTCCGGGTGAAATTATTATCTTTGCTCCAGATGACCAGCACTCTTATGCTAGAATGAAAATTGGCGATGGAAACACTCTGTTAACCGATCTTCCCTTTTTCGGTATTACTGAACTTGAGGATCCTAAGAGAGCAAATCAAGTGATTGATGCCGGATGTATTGCTGACCGTAAAAAGTAAAATAAGAATAAAATCCTAGATTAAGCTGTCCACCCAAAAGTGCTAATCTAGGATTTTATTCTTATTATGTATATTTATTTTCTGCTAAATTATATAGGCTAGAAATTTAAATAACTCTATTTTTAAATAGAATTCTAATTGAAAGGAAATTATTTATATGGCAAAATTAGATACAACTGTTGAAAATATTCAGCTAAAAAACAATATGATAATTGCGGGTGCTTCTGATGCCGACTGGTTATCAGATAGTAAGTATCCAAGTGCTAAGGCTGTATTTACAAAGTTAAGTAATATCCCTGGTGGTACTACAGTCGATACTAACCAAACTGTTAAAGCTGGTAATGTTACTTTTGGCGTAGATGATACTGTAGAATTTGTAGCAGGTTCTAATGTTTCTATTAGTGGAGATGCTGCTACTAAAAAAATAACAATTAGTGCTACTGATACAAACACTGAAGCTTCTCTTACCGTTATTGATAAGACTAATACTGATAATACTGATTTAGTTTATGCTATAACTAATCTATCAGAAAGTGGTACAAAAGGTCATACGCTTACGCCTACTTACACCGGGCTTCCTACTAAAGCTTATGTAGACCGTGTGGCTACAGGTGCTGTTGAATACCTTGGTACTGTTTCTGCATTGACAGGTCTTTCCACAACAGCTGCTAAAGGAGACTTTTACAGAGTATTGACTGCATTTACTGTTGGTTCTGAAACTGCTCATGTAGGTGATATTCTAATAGCAACCAAAGATAATCCAGCTCAAACTGCAGCCGATTGGGATGTAATTCATGCAGAAGTTGACTCTAATACTTGGGTAGCAAATACAGCAACTGCTGCTGGATATGTTGCGGCTCCAGGTGCAAACGTAGCTAATAAAGTATGGAAAACTGATAGCACAGGCGCTCCTGGCTGGCGAGATGACGCTAATACTGATACTGGAGTCACCAGTGTTGAGGTTACTGGTGCAGGAAACGCTGTTACTGGTGCCACTTATGACGCAGGCTCTAGAAAGTTAACTCTTACAAAGGGCGCAACCTATATCACTGATGCGTATACTAAAGCTGAAGTTAATACTTTAGTAAATAATTTACAGCTTGGCGATAAATTTCCTATTGGTAGTATACTAATAACTGCTCAATCTGCAAATCCCACCACGACTCTCGGCGGTACTTGGACATTAGTTGATAAGGAATTTAAAAACGCAACTATCACTTTAGGAACAGACCCTAGTACTCCCACTTCGGTTGCTGGACCTGCCACCTCAATAAGCTCAGAAACTATTATTTATAACGATCACTCCATTTTGTTACGATTGGATATTCAAGTACGTAGTTCTAGCACCATTACTACAGGAATAGGACAGGACCCAGTTTTATTAGCTGATTTATCTATAGGCAATTATGGTAATTATGGTGTAACTAGACTTTCCTCGGGTATTGTAAAGGATATAGCATTCGCAACACCAAACGATACTACAGCAAGCAGTGTTATTTGTTATAGTATTGACGAGGAAGGAAACCTTTGGCTTAATGATATATTAAATGCTGGCGCCGGTACAGGTACTGTTACACGCAAGTTATCGGGAGGCACTCATATTTATATTAATACAGTAATACCAATACCATATACCGATATGAAGGATAGCTATTGTGATAAATTTTATTGGAAGCGCACTGCTTAATAAGATTTAAATATTAAGTAAAGAAGGTGATTCTTATTTCTAATATAGTTTTAGAGGTTTTAGAAGGCAGCACAATTGCCTCTACTGAAATTTACGGTGCGAGTAAAAAAGCTTATATTAATATTGGAACAGGGACTGTTTTTAATTTAAAGTGGAATACACCGACTCTGACAAATGACACTGTTGATTATTATAATTTAATAATTAAACGTTATTATCCAGAATTAAATATATATTATGATATTCTTAACAAGAATATTGGTTTAGTTAATGAGTTTTTTGTGGATTCTGCTTTACTGCCAGCTTTGCCTGAACAGTACATGCTAGCTATTTATGTTGTAGCTCACGGTAAATCCGGCGGAGTCACTACGTCTAACACAGTAAATCCTTATGTTTGTAAAGGCAGTGGTACTTTTGTAAAAGTGGAAGAGCCAACTTATGCTCAACCGATTATGAAACGAGCAGCCGCTTTTGCTAAAGCACCAATACCGGAGGAAGTTACTGTCAGTATCATAGCCACAGATGGTACTAAAATGTCTATTTTAGACAGTGAGGGAAATCAGGCTCAAGTGGAAGCAAACAGGTTGCTAGAGAGTGATGGCTGGCAAGTTATTTCTGAAGGCTATATAAAAGCTCCAGATAATACCTGGCAAGCTAATGATATCGCTTATGAGATACTTATGATAAAAAACGAAGAAACGAATAAATTTGAGCCCTTAGAAATCCGTAATGCTCTGGGAAACTACGAGCCACTTTATACGTTATAAATTAATATATTAAGGAGAAAAAATCAAAATGCCTTATACATTACAACATAATGCAGAAGCAATAGATTATAAACTTAATCTAATAGATAAAAATAAAAATTTGCTACCTTATCCGTATCAAACAGCTTTTCCTGCGTGGCTCGAAGATATGGGAGACGGTGCAGCTTTAACACTTACTTCTGGCGTTGCAGTATCAGAGAAGAAAATTTTCTTAAATACATGTGTTTTATCTGCTGGCAAGTACATAGTGAGTGTTGATACTACCGATATTGTGGATATTAGGAAGTCTGTACCAAATCCAGGTTTTTCATTGGAGCTTAGCACCGCTGGTAGCACTATAACAATATCAGAAGGTGGCAATTTTGAGCTTTCAGCTGAAACTACTTTTGAGGTATACTTAATCATACCGAATCAATTTGATATTGACCTGGTAATAAAGCCACAGATCGAGGCAGCCCAGACGCTAGAAAATGGAGCACTGCAAAATACTCCTTCTGAATGGGTACCTTACATGCACACAGTAGGCAGCTATGTCGATGAACGTTTCAATAGCACTAACACTAAACTTAGACAAGTACTTGCTTTTATGAAGCTAGTCGAAGTTGTCGATGACGATGAATAAAAATGAGAGGATGTTAATACATTATGGCAGATAAGAAGTTAAATCATATTGTTCAGATTGATAATGAACTATATAGTGTTACCGCTGAAAGAGTTGCCAATAAACTCATTATTAATACAGTTAAAGACGGCGTTGCTACAAAAGCAGGTGAATTTGATGGTAGCAAACAAACTGAAATCACTCTAGAAGTTGGCGACGCAGAAGCTGCAGACCATGCTGATAAAATACAGGTTACTATGGCTAATAATGTGCAAAAATATGCAACAATAACTATTAAGCCAGAAGACCCCTCTGGCGGTAATGTAGGAGATATCTGGTTTAAGTACTAATTATTAATAGGAGTCTAAAAATGGCTAAAAATATTATTAAACTTAATAGAGGCGACTCCCATAGCTTTAAAATAAGCATACCAGATAAAAAGTATACTACTAAAAATTATATTTTAAATGGCTCTGACGTCGTTTATTTTGCTCTGCTTTACCCGCACCAGCGTTTTGAGGATGCTATTATAACTAAAGGTTATGACTGTACTGACCAAATAGTTAAAAATGGTGAAAATACGGGTGAAATTTTAATAAAAATAGATCCAAACGATACTAAATGTTTGGCACCAGGTATATATTACTACACAGTTAAGCTTTACCAAGGTGGCAAACTTAATGAAATTGATGGTAGTTATGATAGTGCTATTGAAGTAAGGACTATTATTGAGCGAACTAAATTTATAATAAATGAATAAATAAATTTTTATATTATTAATATATAATATTTATAATAATACTTTTATATATTTTATAATACATTATAATATACATTATATATTTTATTTATTTATATATTTTATTTAAATTTTATATTTTTATTTAAAAAGATGTAAGAAAAATCTTACATCTTTTTTATTTTTAGCCAGCCTTAGTGAAATTTTCATAAAGCTTAAAAATATTTTAAATTAATACTGTATTATATAGTATATTAAAACATTTTGGAGGACGGGCTATGAATCTGCAAACAGTTAGCTTAGGTACATTTATTGAAGAGTATCTTTCTTGGGAACTATCTGGGGTTACCGACGATATTAGTGCTGGCAGCCTCGCGGAAGAGCTTGCTTATAGGCTAAAAAATAATGGTTATTGTTCAGAGCCTTACTCAGAATTCGAAAGAGCTCTAAGCTGTCCGATTAATAAAAGAAATGAAAAGTATTGCAATTGTACTCATTGTAAAAGTCATAAATTTTGTAATCTTCTAAGAAAAGAGGGATATATTAATGTTTCGAATGATTAAACTTTATTTTACAGATAGGCCTCTGTATGAGCAGCGTAAGCGATATTCAAAACTTCAGAAGGAATATCGTAATAAACTTAAAAAACAAGCTAAAGAATTTCGTCCATGGTCAGGCTGGTATATGCATGAGATGATTAAAACTATGATTGAGTTTTATTACAAAACTTATGCTGCTGGCGATTGCTGTTATCGGGATGATGCATCCCGAGAAGAGATTGCTGACTGTTTAGCAGCTGTTAAGCATTGGGCGGATGAGCTCGATAAACTTGAGGAGCTTGAAGATGCTGAGCTTCTTAACATCGTTCAAACTGATTATGCAAATTTGTTTAGTGAGTATATAATTGATTGGGAAGAAAAAACAGATTTTAAGATTTTTGAGTCAAATCACAAAGATGCTTTACTTTCTTCATTGGCTTTAGAGTTTTTGACTGAAAAATATACTCAGGCATTGTATAGTATTATAGGAAAACATATCTGGGAGTGGTGTGATTAATGAACTATAATCATGTATATCCTTTTACTAAAGAAGAGCTGGAAAAACTTGGCGTAAACTTCAAACTTTGGGAGCTTTGTAAATATCAGCAAAGTATTATCGACACTTATAAGGAATATATTGAAAAATATATTCATCAGAAAATTCATGAAGAGACTACGAAGCAGCTTGATTTTGATACTACTCAATATATTTATTGTAAACATATCACGATTCCAGAGGCACGTTTGATTACAAGGTGTGACCCTTGGGTACATAAAAATTGGGAAATTTTACAGGCAGAAAATCCTGTTTTAACTCCTGAATATTTCATTAGTTTGGCTTATCGTGAGATGGAGGAGAAGAAAAATGCTGAAACCAATTAAAATTTTTTATGTTGACAGCGTACCTTCTTTAGAAGATTGGTATGAAGCTGTAAATATAGCTAAAGAAGAATCTTGTGTAGTTGAGCTACGCTGGATGCCTAATATAATGACTGGTTATTATCACGAGTATGTTTTTGAGGATAGCGACCCGGTTAAAATTGATGAAAAAACTCCTAAGATTTATGGATGGTGATTAAATGGCTAAGCTAATTATTTTGTGTGGACTTCCTGGTTCAGGAAAGAGCTCTTATGCGGAAGACCTTATAAAAGAGGAAACTATTTTTTTGGGTGCAGAAGTTGTACTTCATTCTTCTGACGCTATCCGTGGGGAGCTTTTCGGTGATCCCGGCTCACAGGAAAATAATGCTTTGGTATTCGAAACCATGCATAAAAGAGTAAAAGAAGATCTCAGAGCAGGTAAAACTGTTATCTATGATGCTACTAATATTACTCGTAAAGCTCGCAAGGGTGCTATTAATCTTGCTCATCCGACCAGAGATACCATTGAATGCCATATAGTTTGGGCAGATCCTCATGAATGTATTCGTCGTGATGGTTTAAGAGATCGTAAGGTTGGTCCTGAAGTAATTAATAAGATGCTTCGTCGTTGGCAGAGCCCTTGGAAGGATGAAGGTTTTGATAAAATTAGACTTATTTTAAATCAAGACAACTTTGACCAAGTACAGTATATAGCGATTATGACTTCTAATATGCATATTCCTCATGATAATCCTCATCATACTCTTGGAGTTTGGGAACATTGCGTGCAGGCTCAATCTAATATTAAGCAGATAATTAATGACTATAAAAATCTTGATACTAAGCTTCTTTTGACTGCTGCTCTGTGGCATGATATTGGAAAGCCTTGGACCAAGGGTTATAAGGCAGATAAAGAAACCGGTCTCATTAATTATTTACACGCACATTATTATGATCACCATTGTGTTGGGGGCTATCTTGCTTACGGACTTTTTGCTGAGCTTGTTATGTATCCTTCTGAGCAGGAAGATGCTTGTTTTATAAGCTGGCTTGTAGCAAACCACATGGAGCCTTTCTTTGATTCAAAGTATTATAAAACACTTAATTCACAATTAAAGGGTTATATTGATGCCCTTCATGCTGCAGACCTTGCAGCACATTAACAAAAATTTTTATAATTTAACATTTTAAAGTTAAAAATAAAAAATAAATGTTGTATAATATAATGTGAGCGGCCGTCCTGGTCGTTCTTACTGAGAGCCTATACTTATTTCTTAACAAAATTCTGCAAAAATTTTATTGACAGTTAGGCCAAAACTATGAACTACTTTATTTAAAGCGGTGGCTTGTTTTGGTTTTTATCAAAAGGAGTTATCGCTAATTTTTATTTTTTTTTCGGAGGTATAAAACCGTGACTTCTATTCAGAATATTCTTATTTCTCGTCGTATGCTTATAGCAGGTGATTGTCCTGCGAACACTTCTAAGATTGAGAATGCATATCTTAATGCTTTCTTGTTTTCTAACTTTGGTATTGTTGTAGATAAGCCTGAGCTCCTTACTAAGGAAATGGTACAGGATATCTCTGATGTTTATAAGCTCAACGTACCTAAGTCTTATTTTGCAAATCCTCAGGATACTAAGTTTTATACCGCCGAAGAGCTCTTCATCGAGCAGTGTATTTCTTACTTCCTGGCTTATGGAGCTAAGGACTCTCATGTTGAAGTATTCGATAAGAAGCTTCCTGATTACCCTGTAGGTACTGAAATTAAGCTTCGTGAGTTCAAGATCCTTACTCCTGCTGAAGCAGACGTTGAACTTGAGGAGATTACTAAGGCTTATGCCGCTTATAAGCGTCCTTGGTGTCTTGATGAGCAGAATGAATTTATGCTCCTGTATAATGAAGGCTGCTATAATTTTGCAGAAATGCCTATTCTCTGTGGTGATAATGCAGTATTCATGCTTAATGAGAGCACTGAGTTTGGTCAGTTTCTTTTTAAGAAGGATGTTGTAAAGCTTTCTGTAGCTAGGGTAGGCGAAAAGAAGCAGGAACTTACTCTTGACCCTGAGACTTACTTCCTTATTCAGGAAATTATTCCTCTCGTTAAGGATTGTCCGATGTCTAAGAAGCAGGCGAAGTACTTTAACAAGCTTGCTCAGATCACTAAGGTCAACGTAAAGAAGGCTGACAATAAGAAGTCTCCTAATAAGCTTGCTCTTGATAAACTTAATGCAGGTGATGTACTTGGCGCAGCTGAGGTATTTGCTAAGAGCGGATCTCTTCTTGAGCGCAACCTGAAGTTCCTCCTGTCTCGTGCAAATCCTGTGGAGGCAGTAAAGATTCTTGATATGCTTTCTAATGAAAATCCTACTGTGCTTTATCAGATCATGTCCACTGTTATTGCAGACTCTGAGGAAGCTCGTACTTTCTCTTTCTATGCTAAGAATAAGATTAAGACTCACATCGAGACTGAATATGAGGCGCGTTGGAGAAAGTCTCGTCTTAATGACGCAACTAAGAAGCTCGTTCATGACGTTTGCTTTGATAAGATTGCAGATCATTATAAGGATGCAGAAAAGCTTGGAAAGGTTTATATCGCTCCCAATTTTTATCGTGTAGCTATGCCTGTAAATACTTCTGCTTCTGGTAAGGGTATTGACGTTCCTGCTACTGGTACTCGTATTCCTATCAACGGTACTAAGATCAGATCTTTCGTACATTGGGAGAACGCTTTCGATATTGACTCTTCAACTATTTATGAGCATGAGGACGGACACCTTAATGCTATCAACTTCTACAGCTACTCTAACAGCAATTATAAGGGTGCAGCTCGTTTTTCTGGTGATATTACTGGACCTGAAGGTACTGAGTATTTCGATCTTGACCTTGTATCTCTTAAGAAGCAGGGTGTAAAGAGAGTTGTCTTTACTTTCCACGGTTATTGCTCGAATCTTAATGCGGGTGAAATCTATTGTGGTTATCAGGTTAAGGAAGACTTCAATACTCGAGCATGGGATCCTAAGAATATTGCTCTTAAGATTCATGTTAAGGGTGAGAAGCGTGCTTATGTAGCGTTTGCTGTTGATCTTGAGACCATGGAGATCATAGTACTCAACCTTATGCGTGAGGATGACTCTCGAGTTGTTTCTCCTAAGGACTTTGAGGCTGTTAAGGTTTTCATGGATCCTGCCAAGCTCGAGCTTAACCTGGGCCTTATCGCTTCCTGGAGAGGTGAGGTTGTTGAGACTCCTGAAGAGGCAGACTATGTATTTGCTGATGACTACACCACTCCTGTTAATCTTCAGGACGAGAATGGTGAGCCTAAGGCTCAGGTTGTAATTCGTTCCTTCGACGTCGAGAAGCTTAACGAGGTCGCTAGTGTTTAATCCACCTAAGGGCGTTAATAATAAAATTAGCGCCCTTAAAATTATTAAATTAATAAATTATTAGCTAAATTTTATAAGTTTATACTGTATACTATATTAGTTAATTAATGGAGGAACTATCATGAATATTAGAGAAGCTTTGGAAGTTCGTGGCCTTACAGAAGAGCTTATTAAGGAAGCTGAGCAGGCTGCAGAAGATTTGAGAGCTGCTGGCTACAACGAGGAAACTGTGGAGGCTCTTTGTGAAAGTTATCTTGAAGAGGGTACTCTTATTAAGGGTGAATTCACTCTTGAAAAGCTTATGATGGCAATAGATCCTGATCAGGCTTTTGCAGCTTTCTGGGAGAAAACTAATGCGTAACGTTTCAATTACTACTAAGTTTAAGAAGGACTTTAAGAATGTTCAAAAGGGTCCGAAGTTTAAGAAGTACGCAGGTAAATTCGAGAAGTATGTTGAAATGCTTCGTAAGGGTGAAAAGCTTCCTGAGGAATCTCACGATAAGCCTATGGCAAAGCATAGTGAGAAAGAGCATAAAGGCTGCCGTGAATTTCATGCAGCTCCTGATATTGTTGTTATTTATCGTATGACGGACGACACCGTGGAACTAGTGAGAATCGGCCAGCATAATAATCTAGAATTAACTGAAAATATTTAAAAAAGTTTTTAAAACTGACTAAAATTAAGAAAAATATATCGTATAATATAATACAAGAGCCAATGCTTATTTCTGCTGTGTAAGCACCAAACTTTTAATTTGTGATTTAGCTTGGCCATAATTTTAGTTTTATTTTATACAGAGCCAATACTTATTTCTAATGCTGGGAACTGTGTGTCGTAGGTTCGAATCCTACCTTGGCGACCATCGCCAAGTAGCTCAGTGGTAGAGCAATAGTTAATTATAGTTTGGCCATTTAAATGCTGGAGTGGCAGAACAGGAATATGCAGAAGACTTAAAATCTTCCGCCCAGTCGGGATTGAGGGTTCGAATCCCTTCTCCAGCACCATTTGTCCAACTGAACGTAGTGAGACCTCGTACACGATGAGTCAGATATCAAGGTACGATTCAAGCACACACGGAAAAAGCGAATTTCAATTTATATTCGAGCAGTGTGTAATAAATTGTGACAGTTGGAAAGACAACCGACGGTTCCGGTGCGTAGTGGTTAGAAGCATCGACTTGGATATGGTAGTAAGCCAATACAACAATAACTACCCAATAACTCATAACGTCAATAACGGTAAGTAGGCTATAAGCAGAGTGAAACTGCGAAGTGTGATGTGCATATCCACACTGATTATTGAGTTGTTGAAAACTTTGAATAGTGTAGATGCGAATATAGACGGGGTAAGAAAAAATCAGGTCTTTGACCTGCCGGAAATCCTCGTTACCGGGATTGCGCGGAGACTGCTTCTATGGCTGTAGGTCTCTTACACTATCTGATATCTATGAAGGGTGATGACCTTGTAAGCGGTGAAATGATATATCTGCTTGCCGTGCTGATACGTATCAGACATAGAGTCAGCGTTAGCCCACCAAGAGTGCGTTAATCTCTTGTACTCATCGTGAGGGGCATTAATAGAATTCTTGTTCGATACTGATTTACGAATAACTGGTTAAGCAAGAAGGACGATGACTACTTCTTTGGGTTGAACAGCATTTGTGCTGACTGGTTATCTCGACATAAGGACTAATGAATTGAATAGCACCTTGAGGCGATTGCTACTTTATAGAGCAGGCTTGAGAGAGGGCCCACGAACAAGTAAGAAATCATTTGCCGTTAAACTCGTGGATTTCTGTTTTCTAGAAACCTGGCCCCTAGGATGAGGTGTGGCTACGCAGACCACCTTGATTTGAGTTAAGACCAAATCGTATAGTGTCTCGGCGTAGAGTAGAGGTTAAGTTATTTAATTCATTAGTTTGAGTGTTTTATTTAGGGGATTAGTTTAATGGTAAAATGAGTGTCTCCAAAACACATGACGTTGGTTCGATTCCTTCATCCCCTGCCAAATGATTTTATTTGGGCTACTAGCTCAGTTGGTTAGAGCTCCCGGCTCATAACCGGATGGTCCTGGGTTCGAGTCCCCGAAGGCCCACCAAACAAAAAAGCACCCAACAGGGTGCTTTTTGTTTACACAATATTGAATTTCGTGGCACGGTGTGATATAATAAACACAAAGTTAGGAGTGAAAATATGAGCAAAGAAAAATCAAAAGATATATTCCAATTCATTTTTCAAATTATTTAAAACTCTATTTCTATCTAAAACTAAATGACCTGGTCCTAATAATCCTTGTAAATGAAGTTTTATAATATCTGTTGTTTCCATCAATGGATATTTTTTTAAATGTTCTTCTAAATAAACTTTCATATTTAATATTTGCCCCTATCCGGGGATTTTGCTCGGTTACTACTGATTATAGTAAATAACCAGCAGTTTTTCAAGCAATTTTTATTATTTAGCTTTATCAGCCAATACTTTTTCAGCAACGTTCTTTGGAACCTGTTCGTACTTCTCAAAGAACATAGAATAGTTACCACGACCCTGTGTTCTTGAACGAAGGTCTGTAGCGTAACCGAACATTTCTGAAAGCGGAACGAGAGCTTCAATCTGCTGTGCGCCAAAACGAGCTTCCATACCCTGGATAAGTCCACGGCGGCCGTTGAGGTCAC
>CALCHR010000181.1 GCA_937901185.1 uncultured Bacteroidales bacterium | reverse complement strand
TGTAAGGAACCTTGACGGTCTCACCCTCGAAATCCTGACCATTTGTCAGAGTCTGCATCATCTCACCGTCACCATTCTTAGCTACTACTGAGTAGCGGTACTTCTCTGCCTCGCGGAATACGAGGTTGATGATGTTGCTTGCAGAGTCATTAACGAGTGTGATTTCTGAGTTGCCGCCTACGTAGATGTACTTCTTAGAACCATCCTCGTTCTTGAATGCTGCCATATCTTCAGCGCTTGCTGTTGCTGTCTCGCCTACAACACCGTCGTAGCTTACCACCTTGACTGTGTCTGCGTCAACCATTGCAACAACAGTATACTTGGTCATGTCTGCTGCTGATACTGTCTCAACTGTGAGAACAGGAGCCTTCTCTGCAGCGCCCTTACCTACGAGGTCACCGCCACCTGGGTTATTTGTAAATACGAATATAATATTGCTCTGTCCTGCTTCGTTGATAGCCTTAACAGCATCTGAAACATCAGTTGTAAAGTCTGTTTGAGTTGAAGCACCCTTCTTGATTGTAACACTTGTTATCTTGGTTGATGCAAGACTAACTTTTGCGCTACCGCTCTGGAGAGCCTCGTAATCGAGCTGTTCGCCAGCATTTGCATACATCACATCGGTGTTTCTGTTATTTCTGCTTTCACCGATACCGGTCCATGAAAGAGTAGCAGACTTAACTGAATGTCCTTCTGGAATAACGAGAGAGAAATCTGCATAAGCAAAACCATTCCATGTTCCTGATGTCTTGGCATTGTTGATATGCTCCTTCTCGGCGTCAACTGTACTCTTCCACACATTTGCATCACCTTCACAGTAAGAAGAAGCAGTGTGAGTCAACTCAACAACTGGCTCTGTTGGCTTTGGCTCTTCTACAACAACTGCTGGAAGGTTAACGCTTACAGTTCTCCAATAAGAACCGTCGCCGATTACGATGTCAACAGTTGCTTCTTCGCCTGTGTATGTATAAGAAGGAGTTTTTGTCTCCTGGTTGATTACGTCGCCTGCGATAGTAGTAGTGGTTGTTGCATTATATGATTCCAAACCAATTACAGCATCCTTAGCTGCTGGAATGGTGAGCTTGGTATTTGGATTAATCTGACACCAGTCTGTCCAGCTGCCATTTGCAACCTTACCACTTGTAGCATCGATATCCATCTTAACATCGATTGTCTGACCGTTTACAACAGCCTGAGCTACCCAAATAGCTGTCTTACCTTCAATTCCTACTGATGGAGCACCGTTCTTCTGCTGGAAGTCCCAAACAATAGTTACAGCTTCCTTGCGGTCTGCAAGTGTTACAGTGTTTTCTGTGAATACAGGAGAAAGAGTAATCTCTGTATCAGCAACAGCAGTGATTTCCTGACCTACTGTATAAACGTTTGTACCATCTGTCCAACCTGTAAGAGTCTTGCCCTCAACATAGAGTGTGCGGTTTGTTGGAACAGCGAATGTCTTGCCACCGTCAATCTCAAAGTTGGCAGGAAGAATACCTGCTGCACCTGTTTCGCCAAGGCTGTAGTTAACCTTCATTACGGTTGGGATGTCTTCCAATGCAATCTTCTCAACAGAGAAGTATGGAGTGTAAGAACCACCTGCAATAGTCAATGTCGCAGCCTCGCCCTTATAGTATGTATAGATTACGTTCTTTTCTGCGCCATCTGCTGTTGCCCAGCATGCGCCGTTGTTAGTATTGAATGCATTAGCAACCTCAACACCATTCTCGTCTTTTACTGTAACGTTGCCGCCCCAAGCACATGAACCCATGCCAATCTTAACTGGACCCTCAACCTTAACAGTTGCTGAGAAGTTAGCAAGACCGTGCTGAGTGCTGTGGTACTTACCTGTTATAACGATGTTTGCTGTTGGATCATCAGCTGCAACGCGTGTTGTTGCGTCATCGTTCATCTTGATACCGAATGAAACAACGTTTGTCTCATCAGATGTCATTACCTTGTCGTTTGTGAAGTCAATCTTAATGTCTTTCCAAACTGGAACTGCTGGAGCTGGTTCAACCTCTGTAATAGAGATAGGTTGGAACTGAACATTTGTCTTATAAACGCTGATAGCACCAACGATGTCGTATGTTTTCTCAGCCTCTGGTGCTGCGATTGTAAGACCAAACTGATTGTAACCTGCGATAGTTGTCTCGCCAGAAACAATGTTGAATTCCTTCTTGCCGCTTGCTGGCTGTGTGTAAGTTACACCTTTGAGTGTTACCACCTTATTCATGTTCTCTGCTGTAAGCTCTGCAACAGTAGCTTCAGGATAAGTGATAGTCTCTGTTTCGCCTTCTACAGTTGTGAGTGTAGATGTAGGTACCATCTCAAACAAGTTGTTGTAGATAGAAACCTTACCTGTCCAGTTAGGTGTGATATGGCTACCAACCTCAAACTTCTTATTGGCGCTATAGATAAGGCTATAGCCTGTAGCATCCTTGATGTATGTGTAATAGTTTGTAGGAGAAGCAACAACTACAGCATCACCTGTGAAAGCGAACTGTGCGTTGTTTGCAAGTTCTGTTACAGATGCAATAGTTGCATAACCTGTAAGAGCGACGAAGTCTTTTGAAACAACTGCACTTATGTCTTCACCCTTAGCAGATATTGCCTTTACAGTTGCAGAAGCGTTAAGTATAAATGGCGCAGTATAAGCTGTGCTTGTTGTAGTTGGTTCTGTGCCATCAGTTGTGTAATAAATGGCAGCACCTTCTGTTGTGCAGTCGATAGAGACAGTAGTCTCGCCATAGAATGGTGTAGTACCAGTGATGCCTGGCTTGTCTATTGTAGGTGCTGCACCATAGGTGACAACCATAGACTTTATACGTTTGTGGCCACTTGTTCCGCCAACTGTGAATTTGACTGCTGTTGAACTTCCAGTCCATGTTTTGTTTGAATAAGTTCCTACATCTGTTGTAATAGCATTTGAACCGTCACCTGAGCCAAATGTTAAAGCGATGCTGGTAATTGTATTGGCTGATGAAACAATCATGTTTCCACCACCATAAACACGTACAGCAGTACCTGTATTATAATACTTAGGTGTATTAGAGTTTGAACCTTTGTCAAACTTGACGGTAATGCCATCTTGCTCTACTGTAGCCACTTCTTGACCATTAGTATAGCCTTTTTTGGTGAAGTCAATAGTGACTTCCTCCGCGGATATTCCCAGTGCAAAGCACAAAAGGAACGACCAAAGCATAAATAGCTTTTTGTTCATAATGTTTTGTTTTTAGTTATTAATAAATATATTTAAAATTGATAAATCAATATAGTATAAACTTATCCCAATTAAGGGTAGCTCAATAATATCGCAATAGTCTTAGGTAAAATAAATTTTGCAGCCTGCTCTTATACATTATTATATATAGCAGACTGCAAAATTATGAATAATTTTTATAATTACAAAATTTGTCAGGGAAATATTAGTGTGAATCTTTGTGGTTCTGATTTCCTGTGAGAACTTCAAGCAACCCTTCGCAACCATCTTCGAGCAACTCGATTACCAACTCAAAGCCACGGTCGCCACCATAGTATGGGTCGGGCACTGAGTGCATGGTGGGGTGGTGGCGTGTGTAGTCAACCATGCGGCTAACTTTCTGTTTGTCGTCATCGTTTCGTGCCAGTGACATTATGTCGTGATAGTTTTCGTTGTCCATCACAACGATATGGTCGAAGCGGTCGAAGTCTTCCCTCTCAAACTGTCTTGACCTGCTGCTGAAGTCATAACCATGGTCCGCGCCATGACTGCGCATCCTCCTGTCGGGCAGTTCTCCGGCGTGCCATCCGCTTGTGCCAGCAGAGTCGATGAAGAAAGAGTCTTCAAGGTGTTTTTTTTCAACCAGATGTTTCATTATTCCTTCGGCTGCTGCTGAGCGGCAAATGTTGCCGAGGCATATAAAAAGTATTGAGTGCTTCATGCTGTTTTTGATATTATAAAAAAATAGCGGAAACTCCTTTTGGAATTCCCGCTTCTGGGTGACTAGTGGGATTCGAACCCACGACATTCAGAACCACAATCTGACGCTCTAACCGACTGAACTATAGTCACCATTAAAACTTTCACTCTCGAAAGCGGTGCAAAGATACTACTTTTTTTTTACACGCCAAACTTTTGAGAAGTTTTTACTGCATTTTTTAATAGAAAATGGCTTGAGAGAGCCTTTCAGAATACACCGGCTATTGGTAGAACTCCTTTTTGGCTGCCGACAGGGTGTTTTGCATCAGCATGCAAATGGTCATCGGGCCCACACCGCCGGGCACAGGCGTGATAGCCGCACAAAGAGGTGCCACATGCTCAAAATCTACATCGCCGCAAAGGCGGTATCCCTTCGGTCGAGTGGCATCGGGCACACGGGTGGTACCCACATCTATCACGGTGGCCCCCTCTTTCACCATGTCGGCTGTGACATAAGCGGGAGAGCCTATCGCTGCAATGATAACATCGGCCTCGCGACACTCTTTCTTAATATCTCGACTGCGACTATGGCAAACCGTCACGGTGGCATCACCATAGTTTTTCTGCATCATCAACTGCGCCATCGGTTTCCCCACAATATTGGAGCGGCCAAGGATAACACACTTCTTGCCACTGGTCTCTACGCCGTAACGACGAAGCAGTTCCAAGATTCCTTTAGGTGTGGCAGAAATATAGCAAGGCAGGCCAATGGCCATACGGCCCACATTGACCGGATGGAAACCATCAACGTCCTTACGGTAATCGATGGCCTCTATGACCTTCTGCTCTGAGATGTGAGACGGCAAAGGGAGCTGCACAATAAAGCCATCGACGTCCTCGTCCTCGTTCAGACGCGCCACGCATTGCAGCAGCGCCTCTTCCGTTACGTCGGTCTCGAAGCGGATGAGGGAGGAACGAAAGCCACAAACCTCGCAAGCCAGGATTTTATTGTGTACATAGGTTTCGCTACCACCATCGTGGCCTACCAAAACAGCTGCCAGATGCGGGCGCTTACCTCCGGCAGAAACAATGCGCTCCACCTCTTCGGCAATCTCTTGCTTGATGGCAGCAGCTGTGACTTTTCCGTCTATTAGCTTCATGCAGTTGTTCTATACAATAGGGATTACAAAAAATCTTTTATCAACCCACTCCTTTTAGAGTTTGGGCATTCCGGGGAAACGGCCCATCATTTTTCCCATCTTAGAGCCGGTCATCATCTTCATCATCTTACGGGTCTGGTCAAACTGCTTAATCAAGCGGTTCACATCTTGCACCGTGGTGCCCGAACCTTTTGCGATGCGATTACGGCGGCTGGCATTCAAGATTTCAGGGTGCTGACGCTCTTTCGGAGTCATAGACTGGATGATGGCCTCTACACTCTTGAAAGCATTGTCGTCTATCTCTACATCCTTCAGCGCTTTGCCCACTCCGGGTATCATTGAAGCCAGATCCTTGATATTTCCCATCTTCTTAATCTGCTGAATCTGAGAATAGAAATCATCGAAGTCGAACTTATTTTTCTGGATCTTACGCTGCAGCTTGCGGGCTTCTTCCTCGTCGTATTGTTCTTGTGCACGCTCTACAAGGCTCACAATATCACCCATGCCGAGGATGCGGTCGGCCATACGTTCGGGGTGGAACACATCCAAGGCCTCCATCTTCTCGCCTGTACCTACAAACTTAATAGGTTTGTCTACCACAGTACGGATAGAAAGGGCTGCACCACCGCGTGTGTCACCATCGAGCTTTGTCAAAACCACGCCGTCAAAGTCTAAGCGGTCGTTGAACTCCTTGGCTGTGTTCACAGCATCCTGACCGGTCATTGAGTCAACTACAAAAAGTGTCTCATCGGGCTGTGTAGCCTCCTTGATGGCTGCAATTTCTCGCATCAGCTCTTCGTCAATGGCCAAGCGACCGGCTGTGTCGACGATTACAGTATCGTAGGCCTTGGCTTTGGCTTCCTTGATACCTTCCAAAGCTATCTGTACAGGGTCTTTCGACTCCAAGTTCATATAGATAGGCACCTCGATTTGCTCTGCCAAAACGCGGAGCTGCTCAATGGCTGCCGGACGATACACGTCGCAGGCCACGAGCAAGGGCTTGCGGTGCTTTTTGTTCTTCAACAAGTAGGCGAGCTTTCCGGAGAGGGTTGTTTTACCCGCACCATTCAAACCGGCCATCAAGATAACAGACGGACGACTTTTCAGATTCAGTTCCGTTGCCTGACCGCCCATCAAAGCCGCCAACTCGTCGTGTACAATCTTCACCATGAGTTGTCCGGGCTTCACGCTGTTCAGCACATTCTGGCCCAAGGCTTTCTGCTTCACTGTGTCAGTAAAGGTCTTTGCCACCTTATAGTTTACGTCGGCGTCTAGCAAAGCACGGCGCACATCCTTCAAGGTCTCAGCTACGTTAATCTCCGTAATACGGCCCTCGCCCTTGAGTATTTTGAACGAGCGTTCTAATCTCTCACTTAGGTTCTCAAACATTGTTATTCAGTATTTTAATTCGGGCTGCAAATATACAACATTTTACCGGAATCAAAAAATGCTGTATACCTTTCCTTTAGCCCATAAAAAAATAGGAGTTACGCAGGAAAATATAGTTATTACCCTCGCCTCGGCAACTCTTACCCTTATATATATTATATAATGTGTAGTAGCTGCAAAAGAGGTTCAAAAGCTATAGGATGTTAATTTATTGCACAAATATTTTGCAGGTGTGCAATAAATACTTAATTTTGCACCCGTATTTAAGAAATTACTACAACCAATGAAGAAAATTTTACTAACAACGGCTCTCCTTTTGTCCGTTTCAGCTTCTGCATTCGCAGGCGGTCTTTTGACAAACACAAACCAGAACGCTGTATTCTTGCGCAACCCTGCTCGCGATGCCATCATCGGCATTGACGGTGTATACAGCAACCCCGCAGGTATCGCATTCCTGCCCCAGGGTCTTCACCTCTCTCTCAGCTGGCAAGCAGCTATTCAGAAAAGAGAAATTACTTCTTACGCTCCTTTCTACGCACTCAACACCAACAACACTAACCCTGAGCGCTACTTTGAAGGTAAAGCTTTAGCACCCGTGATTCCCTCTGTACAAGCTGCCTATGTGTTCAACGACAAATGGAGCGTATCTGCTCAGTTTGCTGTCGGCGGTGGCGGTGGCGAATGTGAATTCGAAAACGGTCTGCCTATGTTCGAGCAATTGGTAGGTGGCACACTAAATGGAACAATTGGAAAGGGACAATTTGCCCCCTATTCTTTGAACCAAAACCTTACTGGTAGACAATATTTCTATGGTGTACAAGTAGGTGCTACTTACAAGATCAATGAAAACGTCTCTGTATTTGCAGGTGCTCGTGGTGTCATTGCTCGCTGCGGTTACGAAGGAGCAATACGCAACATCAATATAGGCGGAGCTACCTCTGAAGTTTTTGCTGCTCAGTCAGCTCAAGCTAAAGCTGCTGCAGAACAATATGCTGCTGCCGGTCTCGCCGACCAAGCTGCATACTATGCAGGTTTAGCCAAAGATGCAGGCACTGCTGCTTTTATGACACAGGATTATGTGCTCGACTGCACTCAGAAAGGTTTCGGCGTTACTCCTATTCTTGGTGTAGATGTGAAGCTTGGCAAATGGAACCTTGCTGCTAAGTACGAGTTCCGCACCAAGATTGAGTTGGAGAACGAGTCTACCAACAGCGATAACCTCGCTGCACTGGCAGCACAAGTACCTACCGTAGCAGCCTTTGCCGATGGTGCCAAAGTTCGCTCTGACATCCCCGCCCTTTTGACCGTAGGTGCACAATATGACATCGTTAAGAACGTACGTGCCATGGCCGGTTTCCACTACTACTTCGACAAGGACGCTAAGGGTAGCGCCACTGATGTAGACAAGAACACTTGGGAACTAACTTTCGGTGCTGAGTGGGATGTAACCAAGTGGCTCACAGTAAGCGCCGGCGCACAGCGCACTAAATACGGCTTCGACGACACTATGCAGGACACCAATTTCAACATCAGTTCTACAGCTCTCTGCCTTGGTGCTTCATTCCGCGTAAACGACATGGTGAAAATCAACGCCGGCTACATGCACAGTTTCTATGAGGATCACAAAATCCACAAATACACAAACATCGCCGACTTCTACACTCGTAAGAACGACGTAGTGGGGGTAAGCGTAGACCTTAAGTTCTAAGAACCAGACATCAACTTAGTCCTTTTATATAAGTCCCTGTTTCTCGCAGGGACTTTTTTTATTTTCTTAGAGGCTTTAGAAAAAGAGGTCGGATACAGGTTTGCGGTTTTTCTCCACTACAGGTAGTTCATCGGCAGGATATCCCAGTGGAACAAGAGCTACCGGCTCCAGTTCGGTAGGCACTGCGAAAAGCTTGCGCGCCATCTCCACATCGAAGTTACATACCCAGCAAGTGCCCAAGCCACGTTCTGCAGCAGCCAAAGTGAGATGTGTAACAGCAATGGCCACATCTATATCCCCATGAGGTTTTCCGTCAGCTCCTCTCTTCCACTCTTCTTCGCAGTGGCGACAAACGAGCATGCAGGCCGGTGCCGAAGCAAACCAGCTACGATTGTAGCAGACCTGGGCCTTAGCCAGTTCTTCCGGCGAGGTCAGCAGGCGAAAGCGCCAAGGTTGTCGGTTCACGGCCGAGGGTGCCAGTCGTACGCACTCCATTACATAGTCCATCACATCAGCCGGCACCGCCTCCGACTTATAAGCACGCACCGAGCAGCGCATTTGGCATAGTTGCAAGAAGTTTTCCATTTCCATTTTGCTTTGAGTTTGTAAGTACAGGCAAAGATACATTTTCCTGGCCTCAAAAGATGTTTAAGAAATCCAAAAACTTAGTGGCGCAATCTTAAAAGCCTGTTAAAGCCGAGGGTGCCACTGTTAAAGAAAACTATTACACAGACATTTTTTCAAGCTTACGGGGTCCATTTTGATATATATCTTCTAACTTTGCATAGCATTTTTGCCTATGCACCCCTTATTACATATAATATATATCATCCTAAAAACATAAAAGCTATGAGTAAAATTTCTTGGAAAACCTTTGTGTTTCTCTTCGTAATGAGCATAGCCTCGCTCAACATCTCTTGTGCACAACAACAAGGAGGCTACGTAGACCTTACCTATGCTGCCGAGCGCTGCACAGGCTCTGTGGTTTACATCAAAGTGACTACCCACAGCAAGACTCAGATGGTAGAGTATCGCGACCCGTTCGAGGACTTCTTCAGCGACTTCTTCGGACGTGGCAACACGCCTCGCCAGCAGCGCCGCATCGAAACGCCCAAGCGCCAAGGCGCCGGCTCCGGCGTCATCCTCAGTTCCGATGGCTACATCGTGACCAACAACCACGTGGTAGAGAATGCCGATGAGCTCCTTGTGAAGCTCAACGACAACAGAGAGTTCAAAGGCCGCATCATCGGTCTCGACAAAACCACAGACCTTGCCCTCATCAAAGTAGAAGCCGAGGGGCTGCCCGCCATCAAGGTTGGCAGCAGCGATGATTTGAAAGTAGGTGAATGGGTATTAGCCATCGGCAACCCCTTCAGCCTTACCTCGACCGTTACCGCCGGCATCGTCAGCGCCAAAGCTCGCGGACTGGGCAGCACAGGCGGCATTGAAAGTTTCATCCAAACCGACGCAGCCATCAACCCCGGCAACTCGGGCGGAGCCTTGGTTAACGCTCGCGGCGAATTGGTGGGCATCAACGCCATGCTCTATTCGCAAACCGGCAGCTTCTCCGGCTATGGCTTTGCCATCCCCGTGAGCATCATGACTAAGGTGGTAGACGACCTGAAGAAATACGGCACCGTTCAGCGCGCCGTGCTCGGCATCGTGGGCACCGACGTGTCTCGCTGGATAGATATGCAGAAAGAAAAGGGTAAGGAGACCGACCTCGGCACCGTGAGCGGCATCTACGTGAGCGAAGTAACCCCCGACGGCGCAGCTGCCGACGTGCTTCGTGAGGGCGACGTCATCACCGCCATCGCCGGCCACAAGGTAGAGAAGATGAGCGAGTTGCAAGAAACCCTGGCCGCCTACCATCCCGGCGATAAGGTAGAAGTGGAATATCTGCGCGACAAGCAAAAGCGCCGCACCTCCATCGTGTTGCGCAACGTGCAGGGCACCACATCGATGGTGGAAAGTGTAGAGGACAACTTCCTCGGAGCAGCGCTACGCCCCTTGACGGCCGACGAAAAGCGCGAACTAAACCTCTCCTACGGATTGGTGGTCAAGGCCCTGCAGCAAGGAAAGTTGCAAGAGGCCGGCGTGGTAAAAGGCATCATCCTGATGCAGGTGAACGACCGCAAACTCAGCACCGTCACCGACTTTGAAGAGGCCGTCAAGGCTGCCAACCTCAGCAGCGACCGCGTGCTGTGGATCAGAGCCAAAACACAAAGCGGACTCAACAGAAGCTACACCGTGGAGCTCAGTGACGAAAAGAAGACTGAGAAGAAATAAGCCGGAGGCGGCTCTCTCAAACCGAGAAGCGCTCTCCCACAGAAACAAAGAAGTTCCGAAGCACTCCTGTGAGGCTTCGGAACTTCTTTTATTTGCGACACCGCCTCGCCCGAGCAAAAACAAGGTCGGAACGAGGTTGTGCTGCCAGAATTCAGAAGAAAGAAAAAACCGTTTTGTAACCGCTTGATTTTCAATACACATTTCCGGGCATTTCTTAGTAAACTTCTAGGAAAAACTCGGAGTTTACTAGGAAAAATTTGTAGTTTACTAAGTTTTCCTAGAAAGCTACTAAGAAAACGGGGGTGATGTAGGGGCTAAAAAATGGCCTTAGAAATCTTCTTTTCCACAATCGGGAGAAAAATTTTTCACCACCATTTTTTCCTAAGCATAGCTGTGCATCCCGCCCAGAAGATGGTTCACCCCGAAATAGGTCATCAGCACGGCAGCAAAAGCCAGCCATGCGTAAAGGCAAAATGCCCTGGGGCGGGAGAAGAGGGGCAGCGCTGTGCGGTGAAGCGGGAGGGCATAGACAAAGAGGGTGATGAGCGCCCAGGTTTCCTTAGGATCCCAGCTCCAATAGCTGCCCCAGGCCTTGCTGCCCCACACGGCGCCGATGAATATGCCGGCGGTGAGTAGCAACAATGCCGGACGGAGCAACTTCTGCGCAAAGCGACAGAGCGCCATGGCCGAAAGGGCCGAGACTTTGCCAAGTTTTTCAAGATACAATGCCAGCAGGGCTGCTGCGCTGAGCAAACTGAGGAGCGCCAGCAACGCATAGGCTGCGATGATGGTGACTACGTGCAGGCTCAACAACGGCGAGGCCAAGATGGGTGCTACCGGGCGCGGCAAAGGTAGACTGCCATCGGGAGATGCAGTCCAAAGCGACAAGGCCACAAGGAAGAGACCGAGCGAGGGAAAAAGGCGGTGGAGTGTCCTTAACTGTAGCGTCAGCAATGCGCCACATAGTGCTAGGAGCAACATGGCATCAAAGCCTCCGGCAAAGGGTGCATAGCCACTCAAGCTGCCACGCAAAGCCAATAGCCCTACGCACCAGAGCGCCACCAAGAGTAGCAAGGCAAAGCCACAGACCTGCAAGGCGCGGTTCAGAGTGTTACGCCGGTCAATAAGAAAAGCATTGCAGAGCAACAAAAAGCTACCCGCAAAGCAAGTTGATTTTACCATCTCAGGAGCTACAAAACCATTATAGAGCGCCAAGGTGTCCCATTCAAAAAACCTTATCAGAAGAATAAAAGCAAAGCCTCCACCGACGCAGAGCAGAGGCAGAAGAAGCAAGCGCAGCATTTTCTTCCTACGCAAAAGTGGCAGGAGCAGAGCGAAGAAGAGGAGCGCATACCCAAAATAGGTGACGCCCAAGCCCCAGGGGTCGTGGCGGAGCGAAAGACGGCAACGCTCGGGGCTGAGGGTCTGCAAGCAGAAGCGCCAATGGCAATGCGAGAGCAATCTGTTGGGAGCTACAGTAGCCACCAGCGGCTGCCCATCGGGCTCTACCACGAGGAGCGAAGCTATAAAATTCTTTGGTGCATCGCCATCAGCATGGTGCTGCGTCTCGCAATGCGTCAGTTGCACTGCAAAGGGCAAATGACCCACTGTGCCGTCCGCACGAAGAAAAGCATCTGAAGGCTTTGCACCAAGCAGCAACTCCATTTTCCCATTTTCAGAAAAGAGATGAGTAGTCAAGGCTCCGGCCAGCATTACCAGAAAAGAGAAATGCAGGAGCAGAACGGGGCCTCTGAGTTTACGGCGCACACGCCAAAGAAAAAATACCGCCGCAACAGCCATCACTCCCCATAACAAAAGCATCGGCAGCGAGGTGTAGCGCGACGGTGCCTCGGCGACAGGGGGTTGAAGAAAATCAACAACGGAGACAAGCGCCAGGCAAACAGCTATGAGAGCCAAAGAGCCGAAAGAGAGTAACTTAACCCAGTTCATGGTAGCATATACAAAAGATAGGCCCGAAAGAGCCGTAGCAAAGTTACACAATCTTATGCATCTCGCCAACGGATAAAGGCACATGCAGCACCCGCAGAGCAAAAATACCCGAAACTGGTGAGTCCGGCTTTGGCAAAAAAATATTATCTTTGCTTGTCTGTTGGCTTGCAAAAGGCCACAGCCTTATGTATAAAAGAACGAGCTACCTAAAAATATGATAAGCGGATATAACCCCTCAGACAGAATGAGCGAGATTATTAGCAGCTCGCCCAGTCTGCTCCAGATGATGTGCCGTTTCGGCATACCCTTAGGCGTAGGCGAAAAGACCGTACGCGAAGTGTGCGAAGAGAGCCATGTACACACCGGAACATTCCTTGCCGTAGCTAACTACATGAACGGCAAGCGTTGGAGCTTTGCCGAAGACGACTCCGACGTCTCCGTGGCAGCACTGGTGGACTACCTGAGCCGCTCGCACCACTACTTCTTAAACTTCCAACTGCCCGGCATCCGTCGCAAACTGCTTGAGGCACTCGACTGCTCGCCCGAGAACCAGGTGGCCTACCTCATCTTAAAATTCTACGATGAGTATATGAGCGATGTGCGCCGCCACATGCAGCACGAGAATAAAAAAATCTTTACCTACGTGAAGCAGTTGCTCTCCGGCATTTACCCCGGTGATTTTGAGATAGCTCGCTTTGCCCGCAGCCATGAAGGCATGGACAAAAAACTGCAGGAGCTGAAGAACATCATCATCAAATACTACCCCGCTGAAAGTTCCTCCTCCGACCTGCTGAGCAGCGTGCTCTTCGACATTTTCAACTGCGAAGCCGATCTGCGCTTGCACTGCGAAGTGGAAGATGCACTCTTCGTTCCCGCTGTGCAACGACTAGAAGCTGAGGTGGAAGCCATGGGCGGCATGGGATACGACCCAGGCAGCAAAGCTGAAGACGACAGCAAAGAAAGCCTCTCCGAGCGAGAAAAAGAAATAGTGGGCTGCGTGGTGCGCGGCATGACCGGCAAAGAGATAGCCGATCGCTTGTTTATCTCAGTCAACACCGTACTGACCCACCGCAAGAACATTTCCCGCAAACTGAACATACACTCTGTGGCCGGCCTCACAATCTATGCCATCGTCAACGGACTGGTCAACATCGAAGAGCTACGGGCCGAGTAGGCCAAGACTCAGAAAAAGTCTGTCCGGACCTCCTCTGCTAGGGGTAAAAAAGAAATATTTACTTTGCTCTTCTAAGGCTTTATCGTATCTTTGCAGCAATGTAAATACTAGAAAAATATGAAACCCATTTTTATAGCCGGCCCCTGCGTTATTGAATCAGCAGAACTTCTGAACGAAGTGGCCACCGAGCTGGTACAGTTACGCAACAAGTTGGATGTAGAAGTCTACTTCAAGGCCTCATTCGACAAAGCCAACCGCACCTCCGTAAGTTCATTCCGCGGACCGGGACTTGAAAAAGGTCTGCAAATGCTGGCCGACATCAAGAGCCAATATGGTCTGCCTCTTCTGACAGACATCCACGAGAGCGAACAAGCCGCCCCTGTAGGCGAAGTGGTTGACGTATTGCAAATCCCGGCTTTCCTCTGCCGTCAAACAGACTTACTCTGTGCCGCAGCAAAAACCGGGTGCACCGTAAATATCAAGAAGGCGCAGTTCCTATCAGGCGAAGATATGCGCTTCCCCGTAGAGAAATGTCTGGAGACCGGTGCAAAAGAAGTATGGCTCACCGAACGCGGAAACATCTATGGCTATAATAACCTCGTGGTAGACTTCCGCAATATACCTCTGATGAAGGAACACGTGGCTCGCGTAGTAATGGACTGCACACACAGCGTACAACGTCCGGGAGCCGCCGGAGGTAAAACCGGAGGCAACCGCGAATATGTTCCCGCTATGGCAAAAGCAGCCAAAGCCTTCGGCGCCAATGGTTTCTTCTTTGAGACACACCCCAACCCTGACGCTGCTCTCAGCGATGGGCCAAACATGTTACCACTCAATGAACTCGGCGCTCTAATGGCCGAACTTTTATAAGCAGAAGCTACCTACTGCTTCACAACAGAACAATTTTCCTAAGAAAATATAGATATGAGCAAATGGACTGATACCGCTATAAAATGCTTGCGCGACGAAGCACAAGCCCTGCTAGACCTCATCCCTCGCATCAATGAAGAGTTTGACCGCACAGTGGAACTCATCTTAGCCTGTCGTGGCAAATTGATTGTGACCGGCGTTGGTAAAAGCGGACACATCGGCGCAAAAATAGCTGCAACTCTTTCCTCAACCGGAACACCCAGCTTCTTTATCAACCCACTAGACGCCTTCCACGGCGACTTGGGAGCGATGACAGAGAACGACGTAGTATTGGCTATCTCCAATTCAGGAGAGACTGACGAGTTGCTGCGTTTCCTACCTCGCCTTACAGAAGCAAACATCCCTGTTATCGGTATGAGCGGGAATCCCAACTCACTATTAGCAAAATATTCTACGACACACCTCAATGTGGCAGTGACGCACGAAGCTTGTCCATTAGGACTTGCCCCCACTTCATCAACAACTGCAACATTAGCCATGGGTGACGCTTTGGCCGGAGCACTTATCGTAGCACGCGGCTTCAAAGCCTCAGATTTTGCTCAGTTCCACCCCGGAGGTTCTTTAGGCCGTCGCTTGCTGACCAAGGCAAAAGATGTGATGCGCACAGAAGAACTGCCCGTTGTTGCTCCGGAAATGAAACTTGGAGAAGCTGTTATCCATGTCAGTCGTGGCCGATTAGGTCTTTGCGTAGCAGAAAAGGAAGGCAAAATAGTAGGCATCATCACCGACGGCGATGTACGCCGAGCTATGGAAACATCTCAGAATAACTTCTTCGACCTTTCTGTAGCCGACATCATGTCCGTACATCCCAAGACTGTTTCACCGGAAACTAAGATTACAGAGATTGACCGTATCCTACAAGAAAACAAAATCCACTCTGTGCTCGTAGCAGACGAAGAAGATCACCTCGTAGGCATTGTCGACTCATTCAGCACAATGTTCTAAGACCGCTGAGCTTATCATATGAGGCGAACCTGACTAAAGAAAAAACTATACGCTGACTATTTATTCAGAGAAAAGAACAACTCCGTTCTTACACCTTATATAATATAAGAAGGAGTTCTCTGTACTGACGAAAGAATGAAGAAGTTTTTTAGAATATGGCTATACATCGTTCTGTGCTTTGTCGGAGTGCAAGAAGATTGGGCACAAGAGCGCAGCGATACTGCCATCATATCTTTTCTAGAGAGAGAATACAATGTAAAATTCTCAGACAATAATCGTATTGTTCTCTTACCTAGTGGAGAAGAGAAGTTTGAAGACCTTTTCAAGGCCGTCAAAGCTGCTCGTAAATCTATCCACCTTGAATATTTTAACTTCCGCAACGACTCTATCTCCGAAGAGCTATTTACCTTACTGGCTCAGAAAGCAGCAGAGGGTGTAGAAGTGAGAGCTTTGTTTGACGGCTTCGGCAACTCCTCAAACAACAAACCACTAAAGAAAATACACATACAGCAGCTCCACGAACGCGGCATAGAAATTTACGAGTTTGACCATGTGAAATTCCCATGGCTCAACCATGCATTCTTGCGCGACCACAGAAAGATTGTGGTCATCGACGGACTTGTAGCTTACACCGGTGGTATGAACGTGGCAGACTACTACATCCACGGGAAGCCCGAGTTTGGCAAATGGCGGGACATGCATCTCAGAGTTGAGGGCGATGCCGTAGGCTGGTTGCAAGCAGTGTTTATCCACTTCTGGAATCAAGTGACCGGGCAAGACTTAAAAGGCCCACAGTATTATCCAGGAGAAAAGGATGCCGCAGATTATTTTCCCCTCTTGCCACGTGCTAAATCCGAGAACAACAAAGTAGTGGGTGTCGTTAACCGAGACCCTGATGTAAAGCCCAACATCATCTGCCGCACGTTTGTAGAGTGTATCGACAAAGCACAGAAGCAAATACAGATTGTCAACCCCTACTTCACCCCGAACAAAAAAGTGAAACGCGCCTTGAAACGCGCCTTGAAACGTGGCGTAGATGTACAGATTATGGTCTCCGAGAAAAGCGATATTCCCATCACCCCTCGCATCGTAGAATACAACACTAATAAGTTGATGAAGTTGGGTGCCAAGATTTATGTATATCAGGGCGGCTTCCACCACACTAAGATTATGATGGTCGACAGTATTTTCTCCTATCTCGGTTCGGCCAATCTGAATAGTCGAAGTATGCGCTACGACTATGAGTGTAACCTTCTTGTAGCCGATAAGCATACCACAAAAGAACTCCAAGATTTATTTGAACAAGACAAGTTGCTCCACTGTTTCAAAATGACTTCGGAGACTCACAAGAAGTTCTCAACCTGGCGCAAGTTTAAGGGCTGGTTATTCCATTTCTTAAGTCCATTTGTCTATGAAGAGCCAAAGCAAAAAGACCTCCTACACCAACATTTCTTAGGATAGGAATAGTATTATTCAACCATTTAGAAAATAATGCAAAAACTCAGCAGGGAAGATATTATTAAGAAAATCAGTAGCGATGTATTTACCCATCTAACCTCCGTAGCAGACCGTCTTGGTCTGGAATGTTACTTGGTTGGCGGATATGTGCGCGACCTTTTTCTCAATAGGCCAACCAACGACATAGATGTGGTTGTAGTTGGTAGCGGAATCCAAATGGCCGAAGCCTTTGCTGCAGAGATAGGACGCGGTTGTCATCTTTCTGTTTTCAGAAACTTTGGAACAGCCCAAGTGAAGTGGCGCAACACAGAGGTTGAGTTTGTCGGTGCCCGCCGCGAAAGCTACTCACACGACTCTCGCAAACCAATTGTAGAAGATGGCACTCTTGAAGACGACCAGTTGCGCCGCGATTTTACCATCAACGCCCTTGCTGTTTGCCTAAACAAAGCCAGGTTAGGAGAATTAGTAGACCCATTTGACGGCCTTTTAGATTTAGAAGATGGCATAGTTCGTACCCCTTGCGACCCCGATATTACATTCAGCGATGACCCTCTACGCATGATGCGCTGCGTTCGTTTCGCCACCCAGTTGGGGTTCTACATTGACGAAGAAACTTTTGAGGCGCTTGTACGCAACAAAGAAAGAATCAGCATTGTCAGTCCCGAGCGCATCATCGACGAGCTAAACAAAATTATCCTCTCCCCCACTCCTTCCAAAGGCTTTGTAAATTTACACCGAGCCGGTTTACTGCAACTCATTCTACCCGAGTTGGCCGCCCTCGACAATGTAGAAACCCGGAATGGACGAGCGCACAAAAACAACTTTTACCACACGCTGGAGGTGCTTGACAACGTAGCTGTAAATGGTGCCGAACTTTGGCTACGCTGGGCTGCATTGCTCCACGACATTGGGAAACCACGCAGCAAGCGTTGGGAAGCATCCATCGGTTGGACCTTCCACAACCACAACTATCTTGGCGAGAAGATGATTCAACCCCTCTTCCGTCGGCTCAAGCTCCCGCTCGATGAGCGTATGAAGTATGTAAAAAAACTGGTGGGACTCCACATGCGCCCCATTGCTATAGCCGACGACGAAGTGACCGATAGCGCCGTACGCCGTCTACTTTTTGAAGCAGGCAATGACATCGACGACCTTATGAAGCTCTGCGAAGCCGACATCACCAGCAAGAACGAGGTACGCAAGCGCAACTTCCTCCACAACTTTGCCCTCGTACGCCAAAAGCTGATCGACATCGAAGAGAAAGACCGCATCCGCAATTTCCAGCCACCGGTAGATGGCGAAGAGATTATGAAAATTTTCGGATTACCTCCCTGTCGAGAAATAGGCACACTCAAGACCTCCCTGAAAGATGCTATTCTCGACGGCGTAGTGCCCAACGAATATGAGCCCGCCCTTGCCTATATTCTCAAGAAAGCCGAAAGTATGGGGCTCAAGAGAAAAGAAACCTAACAACTTACTCACCTATAAATTTATACTACTATGGAAATACCTTTTGCTGAATCCTGGAAAATCAAGATGGTAGAACCCATC
>CALCHR010000180.1 GCA_937901185.1 uncultured Bacteroidales bacterium | reverse complement strand
AACTCCGAGTTTTTCCTAGAAGTTTACTAAGAAATGCCCGAAAATGACCCTTGAAAATCAAGCAAATAGAGAGGCTGATTTTCAAGGGGAAAATCAGGGCGCACCATTCATATATTATTTCATCTCCCGAAGGTCTACTCCCGAGGGGCTTTGGAACACCACGAGACCAAAGCGGTGGGCTACGGCTATGACGTGGTCGAACACCTCAGCTTGCAGGGCTTCGTAGCGCAACCAAGCCGTGTCGGCCGAAAAGAAGTAGAGTTCAATGGGGAGGCCTTGCGCTGTGGGCTGGAGTTGGCGCACAAGGATGAGCATCTCCTGGTGCACCTTCGGATGGTGCTTCAGGTAATGGGTGAGATACTGTCGGTAGAGCGAGAGGTTCACTTCTTCTCCCTCCGCCTTTTCGTAGCCCTCCATCCAAGACTCTTTTGAGAATTTCTGCCACTCTTGGGGTGTGAGGAAGTGCACGCTGTTCATGTCGATGTTGACAGAGCGCTTCACGCGGCGGCCACCAATCTCAAACATGCCTCGCCAGTTTTGGAACGAGTCGTTCACCAGCGCATAAGGCGGTACGGTGGTGATGGTCTTATCCCAGTTGCGCACCTTCACCGTGGTCAGGTTCACCTCCATCACGTCGCCGTCCGCTCCGTATTTTGGCACGGTAATCCAGTCGCCGGGGCGCAGCATGTCGTTGGCAGTGAGTTGGATGCCCGCCACGAGTCCTTTGATAGAATCTTGGAATACCAACATCAAGATAGCCGTTCCGGCTCCCAGCCCCGTGAGGATAACGATGGGACTCTTGTCTATTATCTCGCTGATAATAATAATGATACCGATGCACGCCACAATCATCTTCAGCATCTGATAAAAACCCTTCTGCGAGCGCTGTTTGAGCTTCTCGTGTTCGTTGGAGATGGTATAAACGGAGTTGAGGATAGCAAACACCAAACGCACGCTCGCTACCACCACATATATCCAACAAATCTTAAGAACAAAGCCCAGCATGGCCTGCTCGTCTGAAAATACAAGAGCCATCATGGCATAGGCAGCAACCGGCGGTATCAGGTGGCAAGCTTTCGACAGGACGTCGTCGTTGAATAGATAGTCGTCCCATTTAGTCTGGGTCCGTTCTGCCACTCTCTTTGTGAGCGGAGCCAATATCCGTTTACACAGAAAGTCCAGGGCAAATGATATTAGTAATATGAGTAACACTAAGAGTAGGCGGTGCGACCAGTCCATCTGAGTACCGTCATTTATGAAAGCAGAAAACCATTCTGCCAAGAGGGGAGTATAAAAAAACATAGAAATGTATTTTGAAAAGCCAAAATTACACATTTCTACGTGAATAGTTATAGCAGAATCATTGTTTAACAACTTTTTGTTCCAGCCGCCATCTTTTTCGCAAACGTACTTCCTACCTTTTTTGATAAAGGCGCAGGGCCGATAAAAATACCGTTAATATTTTCGTCCCACTTTCGTCTGCCTTGACGAATGGAAAAAAATAAAGAGAGCACGGAAAGGTTATAAAACCTAGCCGTGCTCTACATTTACTTGTTTAGTTAGTTGCGGAGACCCGACTCGAACGGATGACCTCCAGGTTATGAGCCTGGCGAGCTACCAACTGCTCCACTCCGCGATGTACGATTAACATCGTTTCTTGTTTGCGAGTGCAAAGGTAGTATTATTTATTGTAACCACCAAATTTTACTCTAAATTTTATTGTGTATTTATAAAATCTTTGTTGGCCGTCAGAAAAAATGGGCTGATTAGTCGTTTTGAGAATAAGGGGTTAATCATCTGTTAAGCAAAATCTGAACTTGTCTGGGCTTTAGGTGGTATGTAAAATAAGATTGTTAATTGTAGTACATTATTATCGGATAATATTTTCTACTCAATAAAGAATAAAAGCGCTTTTGATTATATCAAGAATCTTTTTTTTGTTAAGTCAAAAAAGTGTTTGTGGCTTTTCCAAAAAGGAAAACTTTTCCAACACTCAAACTTAAAAAGTTTTCCTTTTTGGAAAATTTTATGGAAAAATATAGTGTTTCTCTTGTATCGTTGAGGAAATATTTTTGTACCTTTGCTGAACCAAATCCGACATTAAAATAGTCGGTTTTTTTATCTCTATATATAAGTATAAAGAATAAATATTATGATACAAACCGTATTGAAAAGAGATGGTAGAATCGTAGGATTCAACCGCGAAAAGATTGCTGCTGCAATACGTAAGGCTATGCTAACCACAGAGATGGGCGAGGACGACGTATTGGTAGGTAAGATCGTAGACCGTATTGAAATGCGCGGCGACGAGCAGTCCACTGTAGAAAAAATCCAAGATATGGTGGAGCTTGAGCTTATGGCTTCACCTCGCAAGGAAGTGGCGAAAAGTTATATTGCCTATCGCGACAAGCGCAACATTGCCAGAAAAGCAAAGACGCGTGAGATGTTCTTGGAAATTGTGGAAGCTAAGTCCAATGATGTGACGCGCGAAAATGCAAACATGAATGCTGACACGCCGGCCGGTATGATGATGAAGTTCGCATCTGAAACTACCAAGCCCTTTGTAGATGACTATTTGCTTTCACAAGCTACTCGCGATGCAGTGCGCGGTGGTTATTTGCATATCCATGACAAGGATTATTACCCCACCAAGTCGTTGACCTGTTTGCAGCACCCATTAGATAAAATCTTGGCTAAAGGCTTTGTGGCAGGTCATGGTGAATCTCGCCCCACTAAGCGTATTGAGACTGCGGCTATTATGGCCTGCATCTCTATGGAGGTGGTGCAGAACGAGATGCACGGCGGACAAGCCATCCCTGCTTTTGATTTCTATCTGGCGCCCTATGTGCGACGCAGTTATATTGAGGAACTTAAAAATATCGAGGTCTTGACTGGGATAGATTTGAGTTCGCTCTACGAAACAGAAGTGGAAGATTATGTCTATAAGGATTTGGACTTCCTGCAGAGCACTGCGCGCTGGAAACAACATGCTATCAACCGCACGGTGAACCGCGTGCACCAAGCTATGGAGGCCTTCATTCACAATATGAATACTATCCACTCGCGCGGCGGTAACCAAGTGGTTTTCTCCTCTATCAATTATGGTACGGATACTTCGGCCGAGGGCCGTTGCATCATCCGCGAGTTGCTCACATCTACCTACGAAGGTGTAGGTGGAGGTTCTACTGCTATTTTCCCTATTCAAATTTGGAAGAAGAAACGCGGTGTGAGCTATTTGCCTGAGGACCGTAATTACGACCTTTATCTATATGCTTGCAAGGTGGCAGCTCGTCGTTTCTTCCCCAACTTTGTGAACCTTGATGCCACATTCAACCAGCATGAGAAGTGGCGCGCCGATGATCCCAACCGCTATATGTATGAAGTGGCCACGATGGGATGCCGCACACGTGTGTTTGAAAATAGATACGGCGAGAAGACATCGGTGGCACGTGGCAACTTGTCGTTCTCTACTATCAATATTGTGCGTCTGGCTATTGAGTGTATGGAAATTCAAGACCAGAGCGTGCGCATCGAGAAGTTTTTTGCAAAGCTAGATGAGCTGCTTGAAGTCACTGCTCAACAGTTGGCTGACAGATTCAATTTCCAAAAGACGGCCTTGGCCAAGCAGTTCCCCTTGCTGATGTCGTCGCTTTGGGCAGGCTGCGAGTGCTTAAATCCCGGAGATACTATCGAACGCGTAATCAACCAAGGCACATTGGGTATAGGCTTTATAGGCTTGGCAGAATGTTTGGTAGCGTTGATGGGCAAGCACCATGGCGAGAGCGAAGAAGCACAAGCGTTGGGTCTTCGTATTATTGGTTACATGAATCAAAGAGCTGCAGAATTTTCTGAAAGGTTTGGTCACAACTATAGTATTCTGGCCACTCCTGCCGAAGGCTTGTCGGGTCGCTTTACTGGTATGGATCGTAAAAAGTTTGGCGTATTGCCTGGCATCACTGATAGAGAATATTACACCAACTCCAACCACGTGCCTGTCTACTATAAATGTTCACCGCGCCACAAGGCTGAGGTTGAAGCTCCCTATCATGACCTGACTCGCGGTGGTCACATCTTCTATGTGGAAATCGATGGCGATGCGACCCACAATCCTGAGGCCATTATGAATATCGTAGACTTGATGGACGAGTATAATATAGGTTACTGTTCTGTGAATCATAATCGCAATCGCTGTATGAACTGTGGCTATGAAGATGCCAGCGAGCATTTGGAAGTTTGTCCCAGATGTGCAAGTAAGGAGATAGATTGTCTGCAGCGCATCACCGGTTATTTGGTTGGTACCACCGAGCGCTGGAACAAGGCTAAACTGGCAGAGCTGAATGACAGAGTTATCCACAAATAGCATACGTGTGCTCGACATCAAGTTGGGCACTTCTGTCGATGGTCCGGGACTACGTACATCTATCTATTGCGCTGGGTGCAACAATCGTTGCCCCGGTTGCCATAATCCCCAGTCGTGGGACGAGATGGCTGGCGAATCTGTATTGGTCGACGACCTCTTTGCACAGATAGTCCGCGAGCGGATGAACGTCACCTTCTCCGGTGGCGACCCTATGCTGCATCCGGAAGGATTTACTGAGCTGGCTCGACGCATCAAGCAAGAAACGTCTCTCAGTATCTGGTGTTATACGGGCTATCGCTTTGAGGACATCCTGCAACATCCGGGGCGGCGTGCTCTTGCGGTGCTCTGCGATGTCATCGTGGACGGTCCTTTTATGATGAGTCAGAAGGACAGCAGTCTGCGTTTTCGCGGCAGCGCCAACCAACGTATCATTGATGTGCAGCGTTCTCTTGACGGGACAATATGCCTGCTTGAATTTTAGTAGTTACTTAGGAAAAACTAGTAGTTACCAAATTTTTCCTAGTAGTTACCGAAATTCACCTAGCTTTTACCTAAGAAATGGCCCAAAATGAGGCCTGAAAATCAGGCGCTTACAAAGGCGATTTTTGAGCTGCTCTTTTAGTGGGGTGACATATCAAAATAGGCTGTGCTACCAATTGGTGGCACAGCCTATTTGCTTTTTCAGAGTCTACAGCCTTGTTATTGAGCTGAGATGCGAAGTTTGTAAGTCATAGGCTTGTTGGGCACATAGTAGATAGGCAATGTGTCCGGTCCGCACGAAGCATTACCCAAGCCGCGAGTCCATGCATCGAGGTGGAGCACAGTGTAGGGGCGGGCCTGCATTTCCCAGAAGTGGTTGCAGTTCATCATGTCGGCGTCAGAGAAGGGGAGAGCTGAGAAGCCCACTTGTCCTTCTGTCTGAATCTTCAATCCGAATCCCTTGCCATCGCTGAGCACCAACTCGCGAAGGCCTTCACGACCGCCGGTGGTCTGCGGTTTTACGTACTGCTCGGGCATTTCAGCCACGGTGGTAGAGTAGCGGCCTACGAGTACGCCGTTCTTGCGGTCGCAGTAGTTTTCCCATGGGCCGTAAGCATAGTAGTCTACGTTCTTCAAAGTAGAGTCGATGGCGCAAACAAGGCCGGCGCGGCGCAAGTTGTTGGCCTTGGGCACAAACTTAGCTTCAACGTCTACCACACCTTGTGGGTAGATGGTATAGTTGATTTCGGTGTCGCAGAGGCTACCCTTGCGTGTGGTGCGAACCACGGTGCAGCCTTCTTTCTCTGTTACCTCGCAGGTGCCTTTCTCTTCCAGGCCGTTGCTGGTGTTGCCAAAGCGGTCGTTCTCAATGTAGCGGTGGTTGTCATAGAGGAAACCCTGCTCGTTGGCTATCACGTTGCGGCCGTTGAAAGCCAGCGTGGTGAGCTGACCGGTGTGTGCATCGAAGGCAGCACATACCTTGTCGTTGAAGATGCGTACTTCGTGGAGCGCCATGGTCTGTCCGAGCGGAGCGCCCTTAGCAGTCAAAGCAGGAAGGGCGGCGCGTTGTGACAACTCAAACTGCTTCTGTGCCACAAGGTGTCCGGCTTCGCAGTAGCTTTGTGCGGTGCGGTGCGCCACTTTGAGGTTGAGCATTGTCTCAATGCCTTTTTCCTTAGCCTTTTTCAGAGCTGCCTTTGGCAACTTGAGCACGAGCGTCAAGCTGTCGTTGGGCGCCACATTGCCGATGGCTGTTTTCTTGGTGGCTACGATGCGTCCGTCCTTCACCACTTCGTAGATGAGGTCGAAGTCCTCGAGCGAGATAAAGTCGTAGCAGTTGTAGAGGCGCAAGCCCACGGTGTTCTTCTTCTCATCGACATTTGTCAAGGCAAACTTGATAAATTGGTGAGCAGCCTTTACGTCCATCAACTTAGCACCCTCTTGGCGCGTAGCGGGGATGATACCGTTTGAACAGAAGTTGCCTTGGTGCGGGCCGGGATAGTCGTAGCCCGTGTGGAGGCGGTAGATGCCCTTCTTGATTTCCTGTGGGTCGTAGATGGCCTGGTCCACCCAGTCCCAAATACATCCACCGATGCAGGCATTAGAGTTTTCCATTACATCCCAGTATTCGGCCAAGTTGCCAATGGCGTTACCCATGGCGTGGGCATATTCGCAGAGGAACATAGGCTTGTCGAGGTTGGAAGTCTTCTCGTACATCCAGTCCATGCTGGGATACATCTTTGAGTAGAAGTCTGAGAAGCGTCCGCCGCCGTGGTCGCCGCTGATGCGTGTACCTTCGTAGTGAACAGGACGGCTGTCGAGTTTCTTGGCAGCAGCATAGCAATCGCGGAAGTTCTCTCCGTTGCCGGCTTCGTTACCCAAGCTCCACATCACCACACATGCGTGGTTGCGGTCGCGAAGAACGAGGCGGTCAATGCGGTCTACGAATGCCGGAATCCACGATTTGCGGTCGGAGATAGTCTGGTTGGCGTGGTCTTCAAGGTCGGCTTCGTCGCAGCAGTAGAGTCCGTAGTGGTCGAACATAGCATACATGCGGGCAGCATTAGGATAGTGAGCCGTACGGATGGTGTTGATGTTGTTCTGCTTCATGAGGAACACGTCGCGCAACATGGATTCGGTGGTTACGGCGCGGCCGTAGAGCGGGTGAGTATCGTGGCGGTTCACACCCTTGAACATCACGCGCTCGCCATTGATGTACATCAGCGAATTCTTTATCACAATGTCGCGGAAGCCATATTTGGTAGAGAAGGCCATTTCTTCTTTTCCGGCAGCGTTCTTCTGGACAACGCGCACCGTATAGAGGTTGGGCGTTTCGGCACTCCAGAGTTTCACACCTTTAAGCTCCATCTCTACGGAGCATGTGTTGTTCTTGTGGGTGAGGTTGACATTGTTCAAAGTTCGCTCGTCTACTTTCTGACCATCGGGAGCATAGATGCTGACTACGAAAGATTTTTTCTCGGCCAAGCCGTCGCGGTTGTCAACATCGAGTTTCACGGAGAGCTTAGCGTTGGTGTAGTTGTCAAAGAGTTGTGAGGTGATGTAGTGGTCGCGTACGCTCACCTTGGGCACATTGTAAAGATATACGTTGCGGAAGATACCGCTCATGCGGAACATGTCTTGACACTCCAAGTAGGAGCCGTCGCTCCAGCGGAACACCTGAACGGCGAGTTTGTTTTCGCCTTTGCGCAAGTACTTGGTCAGGTCGAACTCGGCCACGTTGTTGGCGCCCTGGGTGTAGCCTACATACTCGCCATTGAGCCATACGAAGGCTGCAGAGTAGATACCGCCGAAGTGGATAAAGGTGCGTTGGCCGTTCCAGCTTTCGGGGATGGTAAAGGTGCGTACGTAGGAGCCTACGGGGTTGATGCCGTAGTTCTTGCCGTTGTCATTGAAGTGAGGACGGGCTTTGATCATCGGCGGAGTGTTAGAGTGGGGATACTCTACGTTGCAGTAGATGGGCTTGTCGTAGCCGTGCATTTCCCAGTTCGAGGGAACGGGCAGCGTGTCCCATGCTGATACGTCGTAGTCGTTCTTGAAGAAGTCGAGCGGACGGAGTGAGGGCTCGCTTACCAGATTAAACTTCCAGGTGCCGTTGAGAGATTGATAGCGGGTGTTGATGGGCTCGGTCCAAGGAGTTGCGTAGTATTCCTTGTCAGCCAACATGGCCGCTTCGTTCTCGTAAGGCATGTAGGTGGCAATACCTTTTTCTTTGTTCTCCTCGAAGATGGTTTCGTCCTCCCAATAGGGGGCTTCAATCTTGGGTTTCTCTACTTTCTCGAAGGTGAACCAGGCCTGTTTGTCCTTTGCGTCAAACGCTACACGCATCATTCTGCCATTGCGCAAAGCATACATGGTGCCGTATTTCTTAGCGGCAGCAGAGGTGATGATGTAGGCGCCGGGCATTTCCTCTACGGGTTGGAAGTGGAACTTAGCATTGTTCCATACGCCTTGCACTGCGCCCCATTGTAATAGATAGTCGATGCTGGCATTGTCGCCACCATCGTCGAAGTTCTGTCCGTAGAAAGGATTCTCTATGGCAAAGGTAAAGAGGTCGATGGTCTTTACGTTCCAGTATTGTCCGCGGTTGAGCTGTTCGGGCTTTTCGGCTACGATGCGACCATTGTTTTCGCCGCTATCGCCATTGCCAAGGATAAAGGTAGGTTCGGCCACCGAGCGGATATAGTAGCTTTGGTTCTCGTCGAAGCAAGCGTAGGCCGATTCCTTAAAGGTGAACTGCGCCATCTTGTCCTTGAGAGCCTGTGCTTTCTTGATGAGTACGAGCTCGCCATCAGAGTTCGCCTTCATGGCTACGTCGGGGCGGTTGGTAGGAACGAGGAGTCCGTTCTCGTATTGCCAAAGTTGCAACTCGTCCGAACCGTTGTTTTCGCCGAGTTCTACAAAATTTCCTTCGGCGCGGATGGCTTTGTTGGTTACGGGGTTGATGATGCGCCAGCTACCGGAAAGTTCTGTGACAGTCCAGTATTGGGCTGCGTTGCTCTTTTCAAAATCGGTGGTGCCGAGTAGGTTGCCGGGTTTCTCGTACACTACGTTCTTTGTCTTAGCAGAGGTGTACAGATGGTACAACTTCTCTTTGGAGAAAGATGCTTGTGCCCAACTGCCTGTTGTGAAAATGCTGATGCACATCAAAAAGGCAATCCAGCGAAGCACCTGATTCTTGGAATGATTCATAGATATAAATTTATTTGATAGTTAGATTCTTAGATATGGGGCAAAGATACAATCTTATTTGGAATAACTAAAATTTCAGGGTGGAGTTAATAGCCTCATTTTATGGAAGAAAATATTTCCTTTGAGAAGGATTTCCTTCGGAAACTCCGAAGAATTCTTAGTAAGCTACAAAGAAATTCTACCTCCGTTATCCTTTTTTCTTGAACTTGACGCAGGCCCATCCGTCGAGCGCACGAGCATGGTCAAAGTGGAGTCCGTTGCGCTCGGCCTCTTGGCGGATAGGGGGGATGTCTTCTATGTAGAAACCACTCATCAGTATGCTGGAGTTTGGAGCCATGCAGCTAAGGTAGTGGCGCATGTCGGCGAGCAAGATGTTACGGTTGATATTGGCAATAATCAGGTCAAACGGGCCTTTGCCCTCTAAGGCTGAAGCATCGCCCAGGAACACATCGATGCCATCCATCTTGTTCAGTCCGATGTTCTCCAGAGAGTTCTCAACGCACCATTCGTCGATGTCGATGGCTGTGCAGGCCGCTGCTCCACGCATGCGTGCCAAGATGGCAAGGATGCTGGTGCCGCAACCCATGTCGAGCACGTTCAGACCATTCAGCTCTGCCTCCAGCAATTCGCTGATCATCTGTGAAGTAGTGGCGTGATGGCCGGTGCCAAAGGACATGCGCGGGTCGATAAGGATGTTGTACTCGGCCGTAGGAGCATTCTTGTGGAAGGTGCTGGAGATTACGCAGCGACCATCCACCACGAGCGGCTGGAAGTAATTCTTCTCCCACTCCTCGTTCCAGTCTTTGTCCTCCGCCTCAGTGAAGGTGTAGCTGATGGTGGTGTCGGGCAAGGGGAATTCTTCAATCACCGCATCGAGCGCTTCGGCGTTAAAGTCTTCCTTCTTGATGTACGCCTTGAACTCGCCCACTTGGTTGTCCTCCATTACGAGGGGCGCTTCGGGGTTGTCTGTGTTTTTCTGCAGGGCGATGTTAAGGTTCCCTGTATTTACGAAACTGTCGAAACCCACTTCGGCAAGTACGGCGGAGAGCACATCTTCCATCGTCTCGTTGGAGGGGGTCATCTGGAAAGTAAATTCTAAGTATTTCATAATACATTATATATATAAGGAGGCTCAGAAGGTTAATTCTGTAGCAGCCTCGGGGGTGTAACTGCTTCTGATGCGCCACTCGGTGGGGTAGAGGTTGTTGGCGCGGTTGCCCAGGTTGTTCAAAAAGCCCAGAGGATGCCCTTGGAATGTAGCCACCACGTAGCCACGAGGGGTGTCGGCCGCCACGCTGATGCCTTCGCGGCGCAGATAAAGGATGGCTTGCTCGTAGGAGAGCTCTACTCTTGGGAAAGCCTTTTCCGACAACTCGACGGAGAGGGCCAACTCTTGCTGCGGCACCATCTTTTTACCTTTATCCTCGGCCAGAAGTATGCCGGCACTGATGGTGTGCACGTGGTTGTTGAGCAGTAGAAAGTCGGGATATATGTTTTTGCTGATGGCGCTTACAAAGTTTTCTTTGAACCTGAAGATGGTGAACTTGTCAGCATCGCGGAGCCATTTTGCTAAGGCTGCCACTCCGGGGATAGGCTTCTCTTTGCTCTTTGCCTTCTTGTGATTGATGGAAAAGGCTGCCCCTGTCGAGGTTTTGCGGAGCAGGGCTAAGAAGAAGCCTTCGCCTTTTGTCTTGTGAGGGAAGAAATGGTAGACAGGAAAACCTTGGTGGGCCGTATCGCCTGTGATGTTCCACTCAGAGAGCGTAGAAATCTCCACAAGTTCGGCTCCAAGTTCGTGGCAGATGCGTGCCACGTTCTCTTCGTTCTCCAGGCGGTTGTAGGTACAGGTGCTGTAAATCAAATAGCCCCCTTCGCGCAAGGCAGGCCATACGTCGTGTACAATCTGCATCTGTCTGTCGGCGCAAGTCACAACATTCTCTGCGCTCCATTCGTTGATGGCGCCGGCATCTTTTCGGAACATTCCCTCGCCGGAGCAGGGCACGTCGGTGGCAATGATGTCGAAGAAGCCGGACAGTGCGGAGAAATCCTGGGGATAGGCATTGGTCACCACCGTATTAGGGTGTCCCCATTTTGCCATATTCTCAGCCAAGACGCTGGCTCTGGATTTGATGGGCTCGTTGCATACAAGCAATGCGTCGTTAGGTAGGATGGAGCGCCACAATGTGCTTTTTCCGCCGGGGGCTGCACAGAGGTCCAGGACGCGGTTGGCGGAAAAATCTATCTGCTTGAAGGCCTGTTCAATAAACATAGAGGATGCCTCTTGGACGTAGTAGCAACCGGCATGAAGGAGAGGGTCGAACGTAAAGGCTGGCCGACTCTTAAGGTAGTATCCCTCCGAGCACCAGGGAACGCGCTCGGCCGTTTCGGGAATATCTAAAGGCTTCAGGGGGTTGCGCCGGATGCTTACAGGAGCCTCTTCTTGCAAAGCACCCACGAGGCGCTCGTACGATTCTTGTCCGAGTAGCTCGCGGGTGGTCTCTATAAATTTTTCCGGAAGTTGTAGCATAAAATTTCTATGCAATTATTCTTTCACCTTCTTCTCTTCTACCATGGCATCAATCACTGCAACAGCTGTGATGTTTACGATGTCGCGTACAGAGCTTTCAAAGTCGGTGAAGTGAATAGGTTTCTTCAATCCCATTTGGATGGGGCCCAGCACTTCGCCTTCGTCTACCATCGACTTAATCATCTTGTAAGACGCATTGGCGCTGGTCAGGTTGGGGAAGATGAGTGTGTTTACGTCCAAGCCTTTCAGACGTGTGAAGGGGAATTTCTCGTCGCGCAACTCTTTGTCCAGAGCAAAGTTTACTTGCATCTCTCCGTCGATGGCCAAATCGGGATATGCCTCCTGCATCTCTGCTACTACCTGGTGCACATTGGCGGGACTGCCGATGGGGTCTGTACCAAAGTTGGAGTAGGAGAGCATTGCGATGACCGGTGTGCGGTTAAAGAAACGAACGGTGGAAGCTGAGAGTTTGGCTATGTCGAGCAAGGCTTCGCGGTCGGGGTGACGGTTGATAAGTGTGTCGGCGATGAAGAAAATACCTTTCTTCGAGTTGATCATGTGCATGGTGCCGAAGTGCTTGTAGCCGTCGCGGATACCAATTACTTCGTTGGCCACCTTAATGGTGTTGGAGTATTTAGTGTACAGACCGGTGATGAAAGCATCTGCGTCTCCGGTTTCTACCATCATCATACCGAAGTAGTTGCGCTCGTACATTTTATCGATGGCTTCTTGCAAAGTGTAGCCCTCGCGTTGTTTTTTCTGGGCCAAAATCTCTGCATACTTGCGGCGGGTTTCATTGTGCTCTTCGTTACGCAGGTTGAGCACTTCAACACCTTCCAGGCTGAGATCCATCTCTTGGGCCATGCGGCGAATCTGTACATCGTTGCCCAGCAATATGGGGTGACAGATGCCCTCTCCTTTGGCGCGGATAGCGGCTTCGAGCATCTTGGGGTGCGTACCTTCTGCAAACACCACGCGCTTGGGATTGAGGCGGGCAGTATCGTAGAGGTTTTGGGTAAACTTTGTTTCCTGCCCCATCAGTTCTCGGAGATGCTGGCGATAGGATTTCCAGTCGGTAATCTCTTTTCGGGCTACGCCGCTTTCCATGGCTGCTTTGGCAACGGCCATTGAGACCTCGGTGATGAGGCGTGGGTCGACGGGTTTAGGTATAAAGTAGTCCGGGCCGAATGTGAAGTTACGCACTTGGTAGGCTCGGTTTACGATATCGGGCACCGGACGACGCGCTAACTCAGCAATGGCACGCACTGCGGCTTGCTTCATCTCCTCGTTGATAGCTGTGGAGGCGGTGTCAAGGGCACCGCGGAAAATATAGGGGAAGCCGATTACGTTGTTGATTTGGTTGGGATAGTCGGTGCGTCCTGTACTCATCAGTACATCGGGGCGTGCGCTCATGGCATCTTCGTAGGAAATCTCGGGAACGGGATTTGCCAAGGCGAAGATGATGGGCTTTTCTGCCATGGAGCGTACCATGTCCTGTGTAAGGATATTACCTTTGGAGAGGCCTACGAATACGTCGGCGCCCTTCATGGCTTCTTCCAATGTATGAATGTCGGTACGCGAAGTGGCAAATTCCAATTTCTGCTCGTTCAGGTCGGCGCGTGAGGTGGAGATAACACCTTTGGAGTCAAGCATTACTACATTCTCGTGGCGTACTCCGAAGGAGCAGTAAAGGCGGGTGCAAGAAATAGCGGCTGCGCCGGCTCCGTTGACCACCAATTTTACATCCTCGATGCGCTTGCCGGCTACGATGAGGGCGTTGAGCAGTCCGGCGCAGGAGATGATGGCTGTGCCGTGTTGGTCGTCGTGCATCACGGGGATGTCCAGTTCGGCTTTCAAGCGGCGCTCTATCTCGAAGCACTCCGGTGCTTTGATGTCTTCCAAGTTGATACCTCCGAAGGTGGGTGCAATGGCTTTTACGGCTTGGATAAATTTCTCGGGGTCCTTTTCGTCTACCTCGATGTCAAAGGCATCTACTCCGGCGTATATTTTGAAGAGCAAGCTCTTACCTTCCATTACCGGCTTTCCGCTTACGGCGCCAATGTCGCCAAGACCTAGTACGGCTGTACCATTGGAGATGACGGCCACCAGGTTACCTTTGTTTGTATAAGTATATGCGTCTTGCGGATTCTTTTGTATTTCGAGGCAGGGTTCAGCTACGCCGGGCGAGTAGGCCAACGAGAGGTCGGTCTGTGTACGATAGGGCTTAGTTGGAACCACTTCAATTTTTCCGGGTTTGCCTTGGGCGTGGTAGAGCAAGGCAGCCTCTTTTGTGATTTTAACCATAGGGAGTGCTAATATGTTATTGTGTTGCTATTTTCTATTTTGCAAAAATACAAAAAACCTTTGGGATATTTATGAGTAGGCCACGCATTCCTTTGCGCCGCCATGCTTTTCTTACAGCTTCCTGAAGAAGGCCACTTTGTGGCTTGTGCCTTTTGCCCCCAGTGTGCGCACTTCGTAGCAGCCGGCGTCGAGTTTTTCTACATTGATGCGGCGGGCATATTTACAGGTGAGGACGTGGCGGCCGAAGATGTCTGTGACGAGGGCATACTCTGCAGTTTCCACTTCGGGCAATTCTACAGAGTCTGCCACGGCGGCCGGCATGTAGCGCTCGTTGCGGAGTTGCTGTATCTCTTTGGGACTTTCGTTGCCATAGGCGTCTACTGCTGTTACGGCATATCCTTCGTAAAGCAGATAGGGCAGTGCCGGAGTGTAGGAAAAACTTGTGGTGTGCAGACGTTGGGCGAGGAGCAGGGTATCGTTCTTCCCGATGCGATAGATGTTATAGTGGATGGGCGTCTCGTCGTCCACTTTTTCCCAGTTGAGGTGCAGCGTATGGCCCTCTTGAGAGAGTTGTAGTTTAGGGCTTGCGGGGATACTTTTGTCGGCCCAAACCATAGCGGGCAAGAGGGCTTGCTGTTTATAGAAATGGTGGGCCACAAAGTCGTAGATGCCTTTGGTGTTATCGGTCAAGAATTTGGAGCGGAAGTAGGCTTGTCCGCCCAAGTCTTGTTGGCGCAGAAAATTGAGTTGCCTGCGTATGGTGTTGAGCGGCCAGTCTTTTTCTTTCTCGCTCAAGAAGTAGATGCCCAATCCGGGCACTACGGGCTTGCCGTAGGAGTTCTCTTTCCAGTTTACGGCGAAGGGGTAGAAGTGTTTCCCATCGAAGTACATCATGGGGAATATCAGGTCCATCAAGCCGTCGCGCAGCCAGGCTTGCACATCTTGGTGAACGGCGTCGCGGGCGTTCCATCCGTAGCTGCTTTGGGTGGGGAGGTCAGCATATTTTCCGATGGGCGAGCAACTGAGTTTCACCCACGGCCTGATGCTCTTGATTTCTTTGTGGATGGCTTTTACGCAGCGTGTCACGTTGTCTCGGCGCCATGCGGCCTTTGGTCGCTTCTTGCCATACTTCTTATAGGTGCGGTCATCGTTGAAGGAGATGCCTCTTTCAGGGTAGCGGATGTAGTCGAGGTGTATTCCGTCGACGGCGTAGCGTTCTACAATCTCTCGGCAGATAGAAGCGATATATTTGTCAGTGCCTGGCACTCCGGGGTCCATCATCCATTGGTCGCCACAGCGTTGGCAGAGTTCGGGACGCTTTTTGGGCAGGGCTTGCTTGCCCAACTTTTTCTCCACGGCGGTTTTGCAGATAGGGAAAGCCACCACCCAGGCATGTAGTTCCATATTGCGCTTGTGGCATTCCTCGATGACGAAGGCCAGGGGGTCGTAGAGCGGAGCACGGCCCGGTGTTCCGGTAAAAGCGCCATCCCACGGTTCAATAGCTGAGGGATAGGCAGTGGTGGAGCGCACTCGGGTTTGGAACAGAATGGTGTTGATGCCGGCCTGTTGCAAGCGGTCGAGGATGTGGCACAACTCTTCTTTCTGGCGGGTGGCTCCGGCTTTTGTGGTGGCCGGTTTGCGGGGCCAATCCAAGCCGTTCAGCGTGGTCAGCCAAACGGCTCTTACTTCTTTCTGGGCGGGCAGGAGCGGCGTGTTAATCTGCCATTCGTATTGTGCAGCAAGGTGGATGCAGAGATGGATACTTAGAAACAAGAGTAGCAGTCGTTTCATGGTGTGGCGGATGTTTCCTTTGGGGCTGATAGGGCCGAGGAGAGGGGAATATTGGGTTACGGATTATTGTTCAAATAAGGCGTGCAAGGCTGCTTTGGGATAGCCCAGACTGATGGCTTTCTTTAGGTCGCGGCGCGCAGCTTCTTTCAGTCCGATGCGCAGTAGGAGTGTGGCGCGTTGCACATAGATATTGGCGTTCTCAGGTTCCAGTTGTAGCGCCTTGTCATAGTCGGCCCGAGCGGCATCGTCCATCTTCAGTTTCTCTTCCAGTATGGCTCGCATCAAGAGTGCATCGACGTTTTGAGGATGTGCGGCCACGAGAGTGTTGTAGCGGTTGAGGGCCTCTTGAGGTTGCCCGTCGAGTTCGTAGGTCGAGGCTATGAGCAGGTGGGCATTGACGTTGCCGGGGTTAAGGCGCACCACGTCTTCAAGGTCTGTCCGCGCTGCTCGATAGAGGCGTTGCTGCATGGAGGCTGCGGCACGCAGAAAGTAGGCTTTCTCTTTTTCCTCCTTGCTGAGCGGCAGGGCCATGAGGGCTTTACAGTCTTTCTTGGCCTCGTTGGCGTTGCCCAGTTCAAGGTAGGCCGAAGCTCTGTCGTAGCGTACGCCTTTGTCTTCGGGCACGAGTTTGAGGATGTGGTTAAACTCCTCTATGGCTGCACGATAGTTGCCCCGGGCCATGTGGATGCGGCCCAGGTTGTGGTGCACGACGGAGTTGCCCGGAGCATCCGGACGCAGTTTCAGAGCTTTGGAGAAAAACTGCTCGGCCACTTGCAACGAGTCGGTATGCAAGGCGTTGAACGCACGGCGCAGGCAGTCTACATACTCTATCGAGTCTTTCTTCAGTCGTTCTGCGATGTTGCTCTCCAGTTTATAGTCGTCGATGGTCTTAGCTCTCACTTTCCCTCCCTGCTGCAGGTCGATGATGGTTTGCGCCTGCGAGGGGAGCGAAATGAGGGCCCAGAAGGCAAGGAATAGCCATAGATGTTTCATGAGGTCAAAGGTACGCATAAATTTTGGTTTCCTGCATTTTCTGTGGGCTGTAATGCACCCGTTGGCCACTTTTTTTATGCCATTCGGATAAGAAAAAAATGTTTTAGCCCTTGATTTTCTTCAGTCGGTTGCATAGGGGAAATGAAACCATTATCACCCCGTTTTTCTTAGTAGTTACTTTCGCGTTCTTAGTAGTTACCAAAATTTTCTTAGTAGTTACCGAAATTTACCTAGCTTTTACCTAAGAAATGCTCAAAAATGACTATTGAAAATCAGATAGTTATAAATCTTAATTTTGGAATTCTGAAAAGTGGGGTGAAGCCTCAAAGGGTCATCACATTTTCGCGGCGCACAAAATGAGGATAGGCAGGTTCGCCCAGGCGGGGTTCGTATGCAAAACCTTCGTAGCTGAAAGCGGCAAGGTCTGTCGGTGTGGCTATGCGGCGCTCTATCACATGGCGCGTCATGGCTCCGCGCAGACTCTTAGCCCACACGGCTTGCATTTGCAGGCGGCCGTCTTTTTCTACATAAAAGAGGGGCTGCACCACGCTGACTTCGCTCTGTACGCGCTTCCAGTCGAAGAGATGTTCATATTCTTCTGTGGCGAGGTGGAGCAGTATGCCATCGTCGGCCTTCACAGAGGCTATCAGAAAGTCGGTGAGCCGGCCTTTCCAATATTGGCTGATGGGGCGTCCACCGGTGAGCGAGAGTTTGACAGTGTGCTCCATGCGATAGGGGACAATGCCGTCGAGCGGTCGCAGCAGTCCGTAGAGAAAACAGGTAATCCAGAGGTGCTGCTGGGCAAAGGCTAAGTCGCTCTCGGTGAGTGTGGAGGCTTTCAGGTGCTTGTAGGCTTGACCATTGTAGGCCAGCAGAGCGGGTATTTTCTTGGCACTGAAAAAATGCTGAAAGCGCTGCCAGTTTTCGGCGGCCAATCGGCGACTGCAGTCGAGCTGCTGCTGCAAGCTGTCAATATCCAACGTGCTCATTTCGGTAGCCAGCGCGTGGGCCTCGTTTTGGAAACGAGGCTCGCTCTGAGGGAGTGCTTCCACTTCGTTGCGCATAATTTTTGCATTGGCCAGTAGAATCTGCATAGGCTTCTTTTTAAGAGGTGGGGCTTAGTCAGCTTGCTGAGCTATGTAGTCTAAAATTTGCTCGGCGTGTATCTTTGTCTTGATTTCTTTGGGGGTGAAGATTTTTTCGATGATGCCTTCTTCGTTGACGAGGTAGGTGGTGCGCAGGGTGCCGATGGTGCGGCGTCCGCAGGCCACCTTTTCGCCCCAGCAACCCAGTTGTTGCAGAAGGGTGGTCTCGGTGTCGGCTATGAGAGGGAAACTGAGCGCATGGGCTTCGGCAAACTTTTTCTGCAGGGCCGGTTTGTCTTTGCTGACGCCTACAATGGCATAGCCGGCGGCTTCGAGCTCAGCCTTGTGTGCTTGCAGCGAACAGGCTTCGGCTGTGCACCCGGGCGTGTTGGCCTTGGGGTAGCTGTAAAGAATCAGTTTGCGGCCGTGGAAGTCGCTGCTCTTTATTTCGTGGCCGTCTTGGTCTGTGCCTAAGAGGGCGGGGATGTGGTCTCCAATGTTCATGGTGGGGTAGGTGTGAAAAAAAAGGTGATAGGAAAGATGATGGGCTTGGCGCGAGGCTTGAAAAGCAGACGAGTGGACCAGTCTGTAAGTCAGTCTGTCCACTCGTTTGCAAATCTGTATCTTAGTCTTCGATGCGCTCCAGCTTCACGGTGAAGTGGCGCATGAGCTCGGTTTCCCAAGTGATGCGTACACCATGCTTGATGCTGTCGCGGCGGTCGTATACGTTTTTCAGAGCTGCGGCA
>CALCHR010000179.1 GCA_937901185.1 uncultured Bacteroidales bacterium | reverse complement strand
AGGTAGCCACGTTGCGGTTACCAATCACGGTGCACTCCCATTCCTTAACGCCCATCACGGAGTCTTCTACGTTGATGCTGATATCGCCCTTCACCTTGCACTGGCAACCGAGGCGCCAGTTTTCCTTCACCTGCTTGCGGGTGAACTGACCCTTTTCTGAGTCGAGAATTTCACCACCGCCTTCGGGCACTTGTACCTTACACTGGCCGCAAGAACCCTTACCGCCACAGGCTGAGGGGAGATAGATATCGTTGGCAGCGAGCGTAGCAAGAAGGCTACCACCCTGCTCTACCTGAATCTTGTCTTTACCATTGATTGTAACAGTTACCATTCCACCGGGTGAAAGGTATTTCTTAGCTACAAGCAATATCACTACAATAAGGAGTATGATTCCAAGGAACACTCCAATACTTGCTAAAATAAGATTTGCCATTGTTTAATTCCTTTCCTTATTAAATATTGAGACCTGAGAAACACATAAAGGCCATAGCCATCAATCCTACAGTGATGAAGGTGATGCCGAGACCTTGCAAAGGCTTGGGCACATCGGTGTAGGCCATCTTCTCGCGGATGGCAGCCAAAGCCACAATGGCCAAGAGCCAGCCGATACCTGAACCGAGCGCATAGACAGCGGCGTCGCCCACGCTACCAATGTACTGGCTGCTATTGGGGTCCATGCCGATGCGCTGTTGCATGAAGAGCGAAGCTCCCATGATGGCACAGTTTACAGCGATGAGGGGGAGGAAGATACCGAGAGCAGCATAGAGAGAGGGAGAAAAACGCTCTACCACCATCTCAACGAGCTGCACCATACCGGCAATCACTGCGATGAAAAGGATAAAGGCCAAGAAAGAAAGGTCTACGCCCTCAATCAAACAGTTGGGACCGAGCACCTTGGTCTGCAAAAGATAGTCTACCGGAACGGTGATGAGCAGCACGAAGATAACTGCTACTCCAAGTCCGAAAGCGGTCTTCACAGTCTTCGACACGGCGAGGTAAGAACACATACCGAGGAAGAATGCGAATATCATATTGTCCACAAAAATAGAGCGGACGAAGAGGCTTAACATTTGTTCCATGATTTCTATATTATATAATAATGTGTTCTACTACTTGTTTTGCTTACGGTCATTGTAGGCACGGTGAGCCCAGATAATACAACCACCCAAGATAAGAGCCATAGCGGGCATGGTCATCATACCGTTGTTTACGTACCAGCCACCATTTTCTACATACATGCTCTCGGGGATGATGCGCATGCCGAGCAATGTGCCGGCACCAAACAACTCGCGTACGAAACCAACAGCTACCAAAATCCAGGCATAACCCAAACCGCTGCCCACACCATCGAGGAACGACTCCCAAGGACCATTCTGCATGGCGAAAGCCTCGAGACGACCCATGAGGATACAGTTGGTGATAATCAAACCTACGTAAACTGAGAGCTGAACGCTGACATCGTAAGCAAAGGCTTTGAGCACCTGGCTAACGAGGGTTACGAGGGTGGCAACAACTACGAGCTGCACGATGATACGAATACGGTTGGGCACAGTCTTACGCAACAATGAGATAATCACATTGGCGAAAGCTGTAATCACTGTTACGGACAAGCCCATCACGATGGCGGGCTCCAACTGCGCAGTAACGGCCAACGCAGAACAGATACCCAACACCTGTACGGTAACAGGGTTATCTAAGTTAAGAGGGTTTGTAAAAACCGCCTGATTCTCTTTTGAAAATAACTTGCTCATAATATCAGCCGATTATTTGTTTGCGTTAAAGAAGTTAATATATTTCTGCAAGCCATCAGTCACCATCGCGGCAGCGCCTTTGGTGGTGAGCGTTGCGCCTGTAAGACCATCTACCTCAGTAGCTGCGTCTTTCACTTGGCCTTTCTTCACAATGGTAAGAGCCACTTGAGTAGCGGCAGTGTCTGCGAAGAGTTGCTTGCCACAGAATTGATCCTGGAACTTTTGCTCTGCAATGGGCGAACCAAGACCTGCTGTTTCTGACTCATGAGAGAAGTATGCACCGTAAACTGTGGCGCAGTCTTCATTGATGGCCAAGTAGCCCCAGAGACCACCCCAGAGACCGCGGCCCGATACGGGAACCACGTACTTGGTTACACCATCAACCTTGCAAAGGTAGAGCGGCATGTTGGTAGCGGTGATTTCTTTGTTCTCCACCTTGAAACCGTCTTGGTCTTTGTTGGCTCCGTCTTTCTGAACTTGTCCTTCAGCGTCGATCACCATGTCGGCTACGACTACTTCATTGTATTTTTCTTCGACGGCGGCTGCGTCTTTCAAGTCGCGGATGTTGAGCGCGGCGAGGATTTGCTTTTTCTTGTCCAGCTCCACATTTTTATCCTGCGTGGGCTTGAGCACTGAGGATACAAATGCTAAGAGGAATGCTACGACAACCACCATCACCGAAGCATAAGCTATTGTATAGGAATTGCTATTCGTATTCATATTCGTAATGGTTAAAAGTTACTTGGCGCGCTTCAAACGACGGTTGATATTGCTCTGTACGAAGCAGTAGTCGATGAGCGGTGCAAACATATTCATAAAGAGGATGGCCAGCATCATGCCTTCGGGATAACCGGGATTGAGAACGCGGATGGTAATAGCTAAAGCTCCGATGAGGAAGCCGTAGATGTACTTGCCGTTCTCTGTGCGAGCGCTGGTAACGGGGTCGGTGGCCATAAACACAGCACCGAAAGCAAAACCGCCGGTGGCGAGGTGTTCGTACCATGACATTTGGGCCACGGCGTTGCCTTCGAGGTTGAGGGCGTTGAAGAGGAGAGCCACGAGGGCACCACCTACGAACACGCTACCCATTGTTTTCCAAGAAGCAATGCGGGTGTAGAGCAGGATAACGGCTCCGATGGCGATGGCTATCACGCTGGTTTCGCCAACGCTTCCGGGAATCAAGCCCACCACCATGTCGGTGAAGGAGGCTGTGAGTTCCTGGCCGCCGCCCACTTGTCCGAGCGGTGTGGCTTGTGTCAGTGCATCGACGCTAAGGTCGTTGCCCAAGCCGAGGAAGCTTTCTTTGGCCACCCACACTTGGTCACCACTCATGCTAGTAGGATAGGCGAAGAAGAGGAATGCGCGGGCCACGAGAGCGGGGTTGAAGATGTTCATACCGGTGCCGCCGTAGATTTCTTTGGCGAAGATAACGGCGAAGGCCACTGCCAAGGCGAGCATCCACAGAGGACAGGTCACGGGGACAATCATCGGGATGAGCAAACCGGACACGAGGTAGCCTTCTTGAATTTCTTCTTTCTTCCACTGAGCCACTACGAACTCGATACCGAGACCTACGCCGTAGGACACAACAATCATGGGAAGCATCACGGACAGACCGTAGAAGAACATTTCGAAGAAACCGGCCTCAACGCCTGCGGCGGTGTAATTCTGGTAGCCGATGTTGTACATACCAAAGAGGAGGGCCGGCAACAAAGCTATCACGACGAAGGACATGATTCTCTTAGAGTCGATGGCGTCGTGTATGCTGACTCCGTACTTTGAAGTGGTGTTAGGCACGAGCAGGAAAGTTTCCATACCGTCGAAGACGGAACGGAAGGCGCTCAGCTTGCCCCCTTCTTCAAAGTTGGGTCTTATCTTATCAAGGAAGTTCTTAATCATATTCTGATATTTGAATTTGTTTTGAAACCCGCCGGTGAGCGGGAAGTTCTTTATTAAAGATTACCTGTTGAGATAATGGGGTTAGCTGTTTTCTTTTCTGAGCAGATCCAATCCCTCGCGTACGATGCGTTGCAGCTCGAGCTTAGAAGAGTCGATAAATTCTGCTACGGCAAAGTCTTCGGGGGCCACTTCATAGATTCCCAAGGCTTCCTGGCGGTCGATGTCGCCGGTCACAAGGGCTTTAATCAAGTAGCTGGGATAAATATCCATGGGGAACACACGCTCGTACTCGGCGCTCATAATCATGTGGCGCTCGCCACCTTTGATGCGGCAGTCCAAGTCGTATTTCTTAGAGCTACCAAAGAGCCAAGAGAAGTAGCTGCGGCTGGTAGAGAAGTCGTTGAAGCGGGGAGCAATCCAGCCGAAGAGTTCGTGCTTGTCGTCACCTTCGGGGATGACGCAGACCTCTGTGGTGTGTGCGCCGAGGAATGCTTCGAGGCTGCTCTTCTTTCCGACCAAGGGATTACCGTCGATGATGCGCACGTGGTCTGTTGCGGCGAGCTGTCCGGCCAAGATGTCGGCCATCGGAGCGCCCAGCATCACTTGGAGATAAGCGGGCTGCTTCACCTGTGAACCGGCCACGGCGATGCGGCGAGTGAGGTCTACCTTTCCGGTGCGCATGAGGCGACCTACGAATATGGTTTCTTCAGCGGAGAGGGTCCACACCACTTCGCCCTTGTTGATGGGGGATACGTGGTTGATGTGTACGCCTACGTTGCCGGCAGGGTTGGGACCGTCGAATACGCCTACTTCGGCTTCAGCCAAAGGCAGGATGGCGGTGTTGATTTGTGCGGGAGATATACCTACGTGTACCTTAGCCAACTTGGCAAGTGCTTTCACGCCGAGCTTGAAGTCTTCTTCCTGGCCGGCTGCCACGAAAGTGAAGTCGGCTGCAAGAGGCATCTTGCTGAAGGCTGATACGAAGATGGCCTTCGGTGTGTCGAGCGGAGAGGCTACTACGTCGTAAGGACGCTGGCGGAAGAAGGCGAAGAGGCCCGACTCGAGCAACACGTTCTTCACTTCCTCAGCTTCGGCCTGTTCCAGGTCGCAGGTAAAGGTTTTTGACTCCTGTACAGCATCGGCTGCGATGCGGACATACAACAGTTTGCGGCGCTCGCCACGCTCTATTGCCTGCACGGTACCACTAACGGGCGACACTACGTTCACCTGCTCGGTGGCCTTATCTACAAACAACGGAGTTCCGGCTAACACGCGGTCGCCCTCCTTCACCAAGAGGCGAGGAGAAAGGCCGTGGAAGTCGGACGGAGCAATCGCATAGACCTTTGAAGCCGGAGCTTCGCTCAAGGTCAGTTCGGCTGCACCCTCTAAGTTCAGGTTCAGTCCTTTCTTAATCTTATACAAATGTTCCATTTAATAAAAATATATATTTTCCTGCAAATTTATAAAATAGATACGACTTGCAGCCCCTTGGCATAGGAAAACTTGTAAAAATTCCCTAAATAAAGCCCCGAAAACCCTTTTCGGGGAGAATTTTTCTTGTTTTCCGGACGGCAAAAGGCTACTTGTTTTTACCCCTACATCACCTCGTTTTTCTTAGTAGCTTTCTAGGAAAACTTAGTAAACTTCTAGTTTTTCTTAGTAAACTCCGAGTTTTCCCTAGAAGTTTACTAAGAAATGCCCGAAAATGACCCTTGATTTTCAAGTGATTACAAAGGCCACAAAAAGGGCTGCACGGATAGTTCCATGCAGCCCTTTTTGTTGGGGATGATTTTGGACTTATGCCTTCTTGCGCAGGCCGCGATAGAGGGCAAAGCCGAAGAGGGCGAGGATGAGCACCAGAGCGCCGTAGGCCACGGCGTTGGTGGTCGTTACGCTCTGCGGGCGAAACTCGAGCACCACTTTGTGCTTGCCGGCGGGCATTCGCATCGCACGCAGCACATAGTTGACACGGCCCAATTCCACTTCTTGTCCGTCGACAGTGGCGGTCCATCCGGGATAGTAGATTTCTGAGAACACCAGCAGGCCGCCTTGAGCGCTCTCCACATCGTAGTGCAGCTCATTGGGTTCATATTTTGTCAGCACCACAGTGCCGCTACCCATTGCGCCTTCGTCAAGTTGCGCCTTGAAGCGCTCGTCGGCCACGGCCTCACGCTTGGTGTCGAGGGTAGCGAGTGCGGCCATTTCCTCGTCGGCGTTTTTCACATAGCTGAGTTTCTCCACAAACCAGCCATTGCCATTGGCGTGGGGGTTAAGGAAGGCTTGAGCCTGCATGCCTTGTCCGAGAATGAGATACTTCATATTGAGCATATTGAGCACAGGCATGATGGAGTCGCCGGCGATGGATTCCATGTTACCTTCGGCTACGGCCAGGTGTTGCACCATGGCGTAGTATTCGGGGGTGATGCGGTGCTCAATGAGGTCTTGGTAGCGATGGAGCTTGGCTGCATGGTAACCGCCGATGCTCTTGTGCCAGTAGCTGGTATTGTTTTCGTTGAAGGGATTGCCTCCTCCGAGGTTGAAGACGCGATAGTGGGGGTCGGGGTCTTGCAAAATCTGCTCGTCGGCAGGTGTTTTTTGCAACTGCTCGCGGCGCTGAATCGGGTCGCTGAAGTTTTCGTCGTTCAGGTAGCGGCGGTTGATGTTCCACATCTCACCGAGCGTCACCGCCAAGAGGATGACGCAGAGCAACCAGCCTTTGAGATAACCGCGACCGTAGCACCAGAGCAACACCACGCCTGCCAGGATAATCCAGAACGAGCGCCAGGCGTCGGCCGAGAGTATGCTGTGGCGAATGGCGCTCACGCTGTCGGTATAGGCGGCTATAAAGTCGGGCGGGAGCACTGTGGCGAGGCGATTCATGGCTTGCACTTCATTCGCCGAGAGGCAATCGCCTGCCGCAGCAGGGAAGACGGCGAAGAGCAAACTCACTCCGCCTGTCAGCAGGAAGGCTACGAGCAAGCCGATGCGGCGCTCGCCCAACACGGCAGGGCGGCGCACTATCTCGGCCAGGCAGAGCATCGCCAGGAAGGGGATGGTGAACTCGGCCATCACAAGGGCGGAAGAGACGGTGCGGAACTTATTATACATCGGCAGATAGTCGATGAAGAAGTCTGTCACGGGCATCAGGTTGCGACCCCACGCAAAGAGCAGCGAGAGGAGTGTGGCAGCGAGCAAGCCCCATTTGAGCGGGCCGCGCACATAGAAAAGGCCGAGCACAAAGAGGAAGCAGATGAAGGCGCCCACATAGACCGGTCCGACAGTAAAGGGTTGGTCGCCCCAGTATTGGTCGAGCCCGGGCAAAGGACCTTGCACACCGGCCTGACCCATGGCGCCCTGCGCATTGATGGCACATTGATAGAACTGCGGATAAGCTTCGTGCCGGTCGATGTTCGGAATTTCTGTCACCATACCTGAGCCGCCGCCCTTAAAGTTGGGAATCAGCAAGGTAAGAGTTTCGTCGATGCCGTAGCTCCAGTTGGTGATATAGTCGCGTTCCAGTCCGCCGTCGGTCTGTTGTTGTTGCGCCGAAGCGGGTGGTGTGAGTTCGCCCTTACCGCGCATGGATTCTTTGGAGTACTCGTAGGTGTGGTAGAGATTGGGCAGGTTCACAGCCAAGCCGAGCAAGCCCGCCAACACCACTGTGCCGGTGGCTTTTGCAAAGCGCAGCAGTCCCTCGCGCTTGATGAGCGCCTCCACCAGATATGCCAGCACGATGAAGGCCATCACGAAGAGGAAGTAGTAGCTCATCTGCACGTGGTTGGAGTGGATTTGAAATCCTGTAAAGAGGGCTGTGAGCGCGCCGCCCCACAAGAGTTTTCCGCGGTAGCAGAGCACGAGGCCGGCAATAGTGGGCGGGATAAATGCCAGCGTCATCACTTTCCAGATGTGGCCTGCGGCGATGATGATAAAGAAGTAGGAGGAGAAGGCCCAAGCCACGGCGCCCAAAGCGGAGAGCCAGGGTTTGATTTTGAAGGTGCGCATCAGCACGTAGAAGCCCAGCAGGTAGAGGAACACGTAGCTCAGCACGCCGCTGGTGCCCAGTCCGTAAACCTTGGCCACTTCTCCGAGCATGCGGATGGGTTCGTAGGAGGGCGAGATTTGATAGGTGGGCATGCCGCTAAATACGGAGCCTATCCAGCGCGACACTTCGCCCGTGCGCTCCATGTAGAGTTTCTGTTCCTGACCCAGTCCGATAGAGGCATCGCTATCGTGGCCGCCGAGTTCAAGGTTCTGACTCAAGGGGGTCACAAAGTAGGCGGCGCTGATGGCCAGGAAGAAGAGCACCACGAGGGCGTCGGGCAGAATTTTCTTAAGAAGGGAAAGGAAGCCGCCTTTTTGGGGTGCGGCATCAAGTGGGGAGGTTGGAGTCGTCATGATATTTTTTTGCTGTAACTTATGAAAAGCAAAGCCTCTCTTCACCGCCATCGCGGAGCAAAGAGAGGCGCTGCCTGATTAGTATCTGTAGTGCTCGGCCTTGTAAGGTCCGTCAACGGGCACGCCGATGTAGTCGGCCTGTGCTTGTGTGAGGCGGGTGAGATGAACCCCGATGCGCTCCAAGTGGAGGCGTGCCACTTCTTCGTCGAGGTGTTTCGGGAGGCGGTAAACGCCTACTTCGTAGTCCTTGGCCCAGAGTTCCATCTGCGCAAGGGTTTGGTTGGTGAAGGAGTTGGACATTACGAACGAGGGGTGACCTGTGGCGCAGCCGAGGTTTACGAGGCGTCCGTCGGCAAGGAGCGTGATGCGGTGACCGTCGGCAAAGCGATAGCTGTCCACCTGCGGTTTGATGTTGGTACACTCTACGCCGGGCAGGCGCTTGAGGGCTTCCACCTGGATTTCACTGTCGAAGTGTCCGATGTTGCAAACGATGGCCTGGTCGGGCATTTGGGCCATGTGCATGGTGGTGATGACGTCGATGTTGCCTGTGGTGGTCACGAAGATATTGCCTATCGGTGCGGCCTCGTCCATGGTGAGCACTTCATAGCCTTCCATGGCGGCTTGCAGGGCGCAGATGGGGTCGATTTCTGTTACGATGACGCGGGCACCATAGGAGCGCATAGACTGGGCGCAACCTTTGCCCACCTCGCCATAACCTGCCACTACACAGACCTTTCCGGCGATCATCACGTCGGTGGCGCGCTTGATGCCGTCGGCCAATGATTCGCGGCAACCGTAGAGGTTGTCGAACTTGCTCTTGGTCACGGAGTCGTTGACGTTGAAGGCGGGGAACAGCAACTTGCCCTCCTCCTTCATCTGATACTTGGCAGAGAAAATGAGCAGCAGGATGAAAATAATAATGGAAATGGCAGAAGAATAACCGTAGTTATTGGTGATAAACGCGTTTTCATATGCGTAGGTCAGGATGGTATGGAATCCGGAGCCTGTCTTAGCACCTGCCTGCTGGGTCAGCAGATACACCACATCGAACTGCTTGAATGTTGTAAAGACCGTAATAATGACTGCAGGAGAAATGATGGGTGTGATAGCAGGAATCGTGATATACCGGGTGCGGTCCAACCATGTGGCACCGTCCAGAATGGCACTTTCAAAGTAGCTGCGGTCGATGGACTGCATAGCACCATCCATGATCATAATCATAAAAGGCAGTGCCAGCCAGAGATTCACGACAGTACAGCAAATAAAGGCAGACACATCGTTACTCAGCCACCGGACTGTTTCCTGTCCCAGTTTCTCCATCCACTGATTCAAAAGACCAAATTGGGTATTGAACATACCGGTCTTCCACAGCAGGATGGACACATAACCGGGCATAGCCCAAGGCTCGGGAGAAACGAAAGCGTCAACGGGTGAGCCCGCCTGAATACCGCGGCAGAACGCGCAAAGACCTTCAGGATTGCCAAACTGCACCGTCTGAATAATGTCGTG
>CALCHR010000178.1 GCA_937901185.1 uncultured Bacteroidales bacterium | reverse complement strand
TTACCGAAATTTTCCTAGTAGTTACCGAAATTCACCTAGCTTTTACCTAAGAAACACCCGAAAATGGCCCTTGATTTTCAAGTGCTTACAAAGGTCTCTTTCCGACCATTCGAGAGATACTCAAGGGGTAGAAAGAAAAGCTCTGCGCCGACGAGGGTCAGCGCAGAGCTTCTTTTTCTATCTCAGCCTCTTAAGGCTGACACGGCCGGGGGCTATCAGTCTTGTGCGTAGTCCATGATGCTCCCGGAGATTTGCCGGAGAGATATTTCGCAGAGTTTGGTGCTATATTCAGCCTCGAGGATACGCTCCTCGGCATCGAGCAGGCTCTGTTGCGCCTCGCGCATCTCTATACCTGAGAGGTCGCCGAGCATGAAACGCTCGCAGGCGATGTAGTGGTTCTCCTTGGCGGTGATGAGGTTTTCGCGCTCGAGGGCGAGCAGGCGCAGGTTGTTTTTATAAGCTTGCCAAAGGTCTGTCAAGTCGGCTTGCAGGGTTTTCTCCAGCTCCAGGCGGGCCAGTTCGGCGTTGTCTATATTGATTTGCGCATTGCGGCGCTCGCGGCGGCGATTGCCATCGAAGATGTTGAAGCCTACGGTCACTCCGAAGTCCACTCCCCAGTTGTTGCGCTTAGAGGTGGCACCCTTGTTGTAGTGGTTTTGCGTATAGCCATAGCCGGCCGCCAGTTTCACATAAGGATAGTCGCGGCTACGCACACTGCGAAAGTCTATCTCGGCCAGTGTCTTGTTGTGCGCAGCGTTGAGCAACGCAGCGTTGGTGTGCAGCGTTTTTTCCCACAAGAGGTCGTAGACCATTGCCGTATCTACATTTATGATAGAGTCGGTCACAGCCAGCAGTGAGTTCATATTCTTGGCAGCCAGGAGTTCGTTGATGCGGATGCGCGAGCTGGCCAGCAGTTCGTGTTGCTTGAGGCTGAGGGCGCTGTCGGCGTTGAAGTCCACCTGAGCCTGCTGCAGGTCGAGGCGCGAGGCGCTGCCTATGGAGTAGCGCTCCAGGACGATGCGCAAGCGCTCCTTGGAGAGGGCCACGGCATTGCGCAGATTGTGCAAGCGGAGGCGTTGCTGCACAAAGTTGTAGTACTCTGCTGTCAAATCGGCCACATAGTCTTCCAGGGCTATGCGTGTCTGCGTGGCACCTTGGCGTCGCAGTTCCTGCAAGCGCTGGTAGTTGGCCTGTATCTTGAAACCGTCGAACACGATCCAGTCTGCATTGATACCGGCATTGAGGGTATGCCCCAGGACGTTGCGCGTCTGCTCCGTGGTGTTTGCGGTGCGACTGGTGGTATTGCCGCTGCTGAGCGAGCCGCTATATCCGGCTGTGAGTCCCACCTTAGGCAGCATTCCGGCATTGGCACGCGTGGCGTTGCTCTCAGCCAGTCGTTCCTCGTTGCGCACAATGCGCAGACCGTAGTTATTGGTCAGACCCGTGGCTATCAACTGTGCAAGCGAGGTGCGTTCTGTAGGCTCGGCCGACACTGCTTCGCTCTCACTCTGCGCCCAAAGGGGAATGGCCACCACACATATAATAATATATATAAGGAGTCGTTTCATAGAATCTTGCTGTACTTATTTCTCTGTGAGTTTTTTCTGAACTTGGTTGGTAGATACGTAAGAGTAGATGGCCGGCACGATAAACATGGTGAGCAGCGTGGAGATGAGCATACCGCCTACTACCGCCGTACCCATGGCGATGCGTCCGTTGCAGCCTTCGCCGGTGGCGAACATCAGGGGCAGCAAACCGAGGATGGTCGATACGCTGGTCATCAAGATAGGGCGCAGACGCTGGATAGAGGCTTCGCGGATGGCGCTCATCTTCTCTTCGCCCGACTTTTGGCGCTGGTTGGCAAACTCAACGATGAGGATACCATTCTTGGCCACAAGGCCGATGAGCATAATGATACCAATCTGGCTGAAGATGTTCATGGTTTGTCCACCCACAAGCATAAATATCAAGGCGCCACATACGGCCAGGGGCACAGTGAGCATGATGACGAAGGGGTCTTTGAAACTCTCGAATTGGGCGGCCAGAATCAAGTAGATGAGCAACAGAGCCAGGGCGAAAGCGAAGACGAGGCTCGAAGAGCTCTCGCGGAACTCCTTGGAATCGCCGGCCAGAGCGGTGCGGAAGGTATCGTCGAGCGTTTCTTTAGCTATCTTGTCCATCTCAGCCAGTCCGTCGCCGATGGTCTTACCTTCGGCCAAGCCGGCAGATATGGTGGCCGATACGAAGCGGTTATAGCGATAGAGTTTAGGAGGTGCGATACTCTCTACAAGGTCCACGAGGTTTTCCATCTGTATCATTTTTCCGTCAGAGGAGCGCATGTAGATAGCCTTAAGGTTGGAGGGAGCGTTGCGCTGCTGGCGGTTGATCTCGCCCACTATCTCGTATTGCTTTCCGTTCATATAAAGATAGCCCATACGCTGTCCGCTCAAGCCATATTGTAGTGTCTGCGCAATGTCTTTAGTGCTGACGCCCATAAGGTTTGCCTTTTCTCTGTTCACAGAGAGGCGTACCTCCGGCTTAGAGAATTTCAAATCTACGTCGGCCATCTGGAAAGCGGGATTCTCATATACTTTTGCCATAAACTTAGGCAGCACTTCCTGGAGCTTCTCTATGTTCGTGGCCTGAAGGACATACTGCACCGGCATAGAACCTCGGCGTCCGCCGAAGGTGCTTTGCTGCTGCACAAAGGCGCGGGCGTCTGTTTTCTTCCTTACAGCCTTCGAGAGTTTCTCAGCTACTTCCATCTGGCTATAATTGCGCTCGGTAAGGTTCTTAAGGGTGATTTGTATGTTACCACTTCCTTGCGACACACGGGCTGTGATAAACTCGGCATCAGGCATCAGGCTGTCTGCCAAAGCGTAAATGTCTTCGGTGTAGTCGCGCATGTATTCGTAGGTAACGCCCTCGGGACCGGAGGTGCGTATCGTGATGCTCGAGCGGTCTTCGAGCGGCGCCATTTCGGCGGGCACGCTCACCCACATCCACACAGCGGCCACGAGCGAAACGCCCATCACCACGATGGCAATCCAGCGGCGGCGCAAGAAGGCGTCGAGCCAACGGCTATACACGCGGTTAAGGCCTTCAAAGAAGGGCTCGGTCTTTTGGTAGAACCAGTTTTTTTCTTTGCGACGCACCAACAATTTTGTAGCCAGCATCGGCGTAAAAGTCAGCGCCGCAAAGGATGAAATAACCACTGAACCGGCTACCACGAAACTAAATTCTCGGAAAAGTCGGCCCGTTGTGCCTTCCATAAATACAATGGGGAAGAACACTGCGACGAGGGTTACGGTGGTAGAGATAACGGCGAAGAAAATTTCCTTGGCGCCTTCTATTCCGGCCTGAAAGGGTCGCATGCCGCGCTCAATGCGGATGTAGATATTTTCGGTCATCACGATGGCGTCGTCCACCACCAGACCCACCGAGAGCACAATGGCGAGCATCGAGAGCACGTTGATGGAGAAGCCGCAGACGTACATGATAAAGAAAGCGCCGATGAGCGAAACGGGAATCACGATGCAGGGGATGAGCGTCACACGCCAGTCGCGGAGGAAGAGGAAGATAATCACGATGACCAAGAGGAAAGCCTCGTAGACAGTGGTTTCCACTTCGCTGATAGAGGCGCGGATAAACTTGGTATTGTCGAAACCGTAGTCGAAGTGTACATCCTCGGGCAGGTCTTTCTTCATTTGCTCCATGCGCTCATGCACGGCGTCGGCGATGTTGATGTGGTTGGCGCCGGGCTGTGGGATGACCACTACACCCACCATGGGCACTCCGTTCATCTTCATGTAGCTCTTGATGTCGCGTGCGGAGAGTTCGGCGCGCCCTATATCGCTGAAGCGCACAATGCGTCCTTCTTGTTCCTTGATGACCAGATTATTGAACTCCTCGGTGGTGTGCATCTGTCCCATTGTGCGTATCGTCATCTCGGTAGTGTTTCCTTCGATGGAGCCAGAAGGGAGTTCTACGTTCTCTCTGTCGAGCGCGTTCTTCACATCCATCGGTGTGATGCCATAGCCTGACATCTTCACGGGGTCGAGCCAGAGACGCATGCAGTATCTCTTTTCTCCCCAGATCATTACGCTGGACACATCGGGGATAGTCTGCAACTGCTCCTTCACCGTGAGGTCGGCAATCTCGCTGAGTTCCAGGAGCGAGCGTTTATCGCTTTGGATGGCCACCATGAGGATGGGCTGTGCGTCGGCGTCGGCTTTTGAGACGGTGGGCGGGTCGCAGTCGCGCGGCAGGTTGCGCTGTGCTCTCGACACTTTGTCGCGCACGTCGTTGGCTGCGGTTTCGAGGTCCACAGAGAGTTCAAACTCTACGGTGATGCGGCTGCTTCCCTGCTGGCTCACGCTGGTGAGCGAGCGGATGCCGGGGATGCCGTTGATGTTTTGCTCCAGCGGCTCGGTGATTTGGTTTTCTATCACATCGGCGTTGGCGCCGGGATAGGAGCAACTCACGGAGATGATGGGATTGTCTACGGAGGGATATTCGCGCACGCCGAGTGTGGCATAGCCTATCATACCGAAGAGCAGGATGATGAGCATGAGCACGGTGGCCAGTACGGGGCGGCGTATAGATAGTTCTGAGATATTCATTTAGTGGGGATATGAACTGGTGGTTATGCGTTTTGTGTAGGCGGCCTATTGGTGGAGGGTCACTTTACTGCCTTTACGCAGCTGCATGGTGCCGCTGGTCAGGATGGTATCGCCGACGCTCAAGCCGCGCACCACTTGCACCAGGGCATCGGTGCGGAGGCCTTTGGTAATTTCTACCGGCTCGGCCACGCCGTTCTTGTAGAGGAACACTTTGTCTACTCCCATTTCTGAGACGATGGCTTCGCTCGGCACAGCCAGCGCGCGGTCATACTGCTTTGTGGTGAGGTTCACATTCACATATCGGCCGGGCACAAGTTTACCATCGTTGTTCTGGTAGAGGGCACGCACGGTGTAGGTACGTGTTTCGGGGTCCACCTTAGAATCTGAGGCGTAGACGGTGGCATGGCGATCGGTCAGGTCGCCTTCGGCGGTGAAGGTCAAAGGAGTTCCAGCAGGCAGCGTACCGGCATAGCGCTCGGGCACGCTGAATTCCACCTTGAGCGGACTGCGTTTCGTAAGGTTGGCCACAGCTGTGGCTGTTGTAACAAAGGTTCCAAGACTCACCTGCCTCAAACCGATGATGCCGGAGAAGGGTGCACGCAACTCGGTTTGTGCTATCTGTGCCTTCACGCCGTCTATCTCGGCTCGCAGCGCTGCCAAGTTGGCCTCGGCTTCCTGGAAGGCTTCTTGGCTCACAGCTTCTTTTTCGAGAAGGGCCTTGGCGCGGTACAGGCGGTCTTGCATCAGTTTGAGCTGGGCTTCTTTCTTGCGCAACTCGGCTTGCAGCGGGGCGTCGTTGATTTTTGCCAACAGCTGGCCCTCATTCACGGCGCTACCTTCCTTGAAGTAGATACCCACTATCTTACCGGAGGTCTCGAACGAGAGGCTCACTTCTTCGTCGGGCACAAGGCTGCCGCTCACATAGATGCCGTCAGTCAGTTTCTGCTCTGCCATCACCATGTAGCGTACGGTGAGGGAACCGCTCTGCTTACCTTTGCCTTTGGGCAGTTCTGTCTTTTTCAAATCGCTATTTTCTCGGGGCATAAAAGTGCGCACGCCCAGGCCGCATAGGCCCAGCGCCACCACTCCAACAATACCCCATTTCACGTATCGGTTCATGGATGTCTCTTTATATATAATAATGTGTAAATCTATTTGGGTACTTCCATCGACGGATGGAAATATGGACTACAAAATAAGTATTTTTTTTCCTAACCACAAAATCTGTTTCTAGAAACAGCCCGCTCCCCCACCCCGGCATCGCGGCGTTTTTCTTAGTAGCTTTCTAGGAAAACTTAGTAAACTTCTAGTTTTTCCTAGAAGTTTACTAAGAAACGGTCTAAAATGACCCTTGATTTTCAATGGTTTACAAAGGGCTTTTTGGTCACCCCCTTTCCTGCCCATTAAAATAAGGTTTTTTAAGACCCTGCGAACAAAAAAATCCGGCTACAAAGGCCGTCTCTTCTAATAGCTTTATGTATATTTGCGGAGAATGTGGCCATAAGGCCGCTGCCTACTATGAAAATCGCCCTGCTTCAAACTAACATACGCTGGAACGACCCACAGGCAAACATCGACAAGGCACAGCGCCTGATGGCTTCGCAACCGGGCGCCGACCTTTACCTCTTGCCCGAGATGTGGGGCACGGGGTTCGACACGAATCCACGCACCGAAGCACCCGAAGCTGCATTGCTGCTGGGCGCCATGCAGGAAATGGCAGCCAAGGCAAACGCCCATGTGGGAGGCAGCATGGCCGTCGAGGACAACGGATTGTTCTTCAATCGCTTCTACCTCGTAGCGCCCGATGGCTCGCACGTACACTACGACAAGCGCCACCTCTTCGCCTATGGCGGCGAGCACCTGGCCTTTGAGCCCGGCAAGGAGCGCGTAATTGCCCGCTGCGGCGACATACGCATCCTCTTGCTCACCTGCTACGACCTGCGCTTCCCCGTATTCACCCGCTGCCGCGACGACTACGACATGATAGCCTGCATCGCCTCCTGGCCCAAAAAAAGACATGTGGCATGGGACTCCCTGCTGCGTGCCCGTGCCATAGAGAACCAATGCGTGGTGTGCGGAGTGAACCGCGTGGGCAAAGACGCCCATTGTCACTACATCGGCGGCTCGGTCTGCATCAATGCCTACGGTGACTACCTCGTGCGCCTCGGCGAAAAAGAGCAAGCCGCCATCGCTGCCCCCCACTGGGAGAAGCAGCACGAGTTTCGCAAGAAATTCCCCGTGCTGGCAGATGCCGACTCTTTCACCCTGAACTTATAATATTCATCTACTAATATTTTTTACACCATGAGAAAATATCCTAAACTCGGAATTCGCCCCACCATCGACGGTCGTCAAGGTGGCGTGCGCGAAAGTCTTGAAGAAAAGACCATGTCATTGGCCAAAGCTGTGGCCGAATTGATAACCGCCAACGTGCGCCATGCCGACGGAACACCGGTAGAATGTGTCATTGCCGACGGCACCATCGGCCGTGTAGCCGAAGCCGCTGCCTGCGCCGAGAAGTTTGAGCGCGAAGGCGTAGGAGCCACCATCAGCGTCACTTCTTGCTGGTGCTATGGCTCAGAAACCATGGACATGCACCCCCATTGGCCCAAAGCCGTCTGGGGCTTTAACGGTACAGAGCGCCCCGGCGCTGTTTACCTCGCCGCCGTACTCGCCGGCCATGCACAGAAAGGCTTGCCCGCCTTCGGCATCTATGGTCACGACGTACAAGACCTCGACGACAACACCATCCCCGCCGACGTGGCAGAGAAACTCCTGCGCTTTGCGCGCGCCGCTATGGCCGTAGCCGACATGCGCGGTCAGAGCTACCTCTCCATCGGTAGCCAGTGTATGGGTATTGCCGGAAGTATCGTAGACCAAAACTTCTTCCAAAACTATCTTGGCATGCGCAACGAAAGCGTAGACGAAACAGAAATTCTGCGCCGCATGGAAGAAGGTATCTACGACCACGAAGAATATGCGAAAGCTATGGCGTGGACCGAGAAGTATTGCAAGGTGAACGAAGGCTGGGACAAGAACCGTCCGGAAAAGCAAAAGGACCGCGCCGGCAAGGATGCCGACTGGGAATTTGTGGTGAAGATGACCCTCATCGTGCGCGACCTCATGCTCGGCAATCCCAAGCTCCGCGAAATGGGCTTCAAGGAAGAAGCCATCGGCCACAACGCCATCGCAGGTGGCTTCCAGGGACAACGCCAATGGACCGACTGGAAACCCAATGGCGACTTTACCGAAGCTCTCCTTTGCAGCACCTTCGACTGGAACGGCATCCGTCAAGCCTATGTGGTAGCCACAGAAAACGACGCCTGCAACGCCGTTGCCATGCTCTTCGGCAGCCTCCTCACCGGTTGCGGACAGATGTTCTCCGACGTGCGCACCTACTGGAGTCCTGAAGCCGTGAAACGCGTCACCGGAAAAGAACTCACAGGTCTTGCTGCCGGCGGTATGATTCACCTCATCAACTCCGGAGCTACTACCCTCGACGCCACAGGAGCCAGCACCAACGCACAAGGCGAGCCCTGCATGAAACCTTGCTGGGAAATGACAGACACAGATGCTGAAGCATGCCTCAAGAATACCAACTGGATGCCTGCCGACCGCGACTACTTCCGCGGAGGTGGCTTCTCTTCCAACTTCCTCTCTAAGGGCGGCATGCCCGTGACTATGAGCCGTCTCAACCTTGTGAAGGGCCTCGGTCCCGTGCTTCAGATTGCAGAAGGATGGACCGCCGACGTAGATCCCGAAATCCACGACGTGCTCAACATGCGTACCGACCCCACTTGGCCTACCACCTGGTTCGTACCCCGCCTTTGCGACAAACCCGCATTCAAGGATGTCTACTCCGTGATGAACAACTGGGGAGCCAACCACGGCGCCATCAGCTACGGACACATCGGTCAAGACCTCATCACACTTGCCTCCATGCTCCGCATCCCTGTCTGCATGCACAATGTAGAGGAGAACGAGATTTTCCGCCCTGCCGCATGGAACGCCTTCGGTATGGACAAAGAAGGAGCCGACTACCGCGCTTGCGCAGCATACGGCCCGGTATACAAATAAAATAAATAGATTCACCTAGGGGCTTGGGGCGTTCACGCTTCCAATGCCCCTTTCTTAAATAATAAAAGCAATATGATTCACCGCTTTATACTCAACGAAGTATCCTACTTCGGCCCCGGCGCACGCGAAGTGTTGCCACAAGAGATAGCTCGCTTGGGCTTCAAGAAAGCCTTCGTGGCCACCGACAAAGACCTTATAAAATTCGGCGTAGCCGACAAGGTGCTCAAAGTGCTTGAGGGCGCCGGCATTCCTTATGAAGTGTTCAGCGACATCAAACCCAACCCCACCGTAGCCAACGTGAAAGCCGGCGTAGCAGCCTTCGCCGCTTCCGGCGCCGACTTTATCCTGGCCATCGGCGGCGGCTCGTCAATGGACACCGCTAAGGCCGTAGGCATCATCACCAACAATCCGGAGTTCAGCGACGTCGTGTCGCTCGAAGGTGTGGCCGACACAAAAAAGAAGTCCGTTCCCATCATCGCCCTGCCTACCACCGCCGGCACAGCAGCCGAAGTGACCATCAACTATGTGATCACCGACGAGGTGAACGAGAAGAAGATGGTGTGCGTAGACCCCAACGACATTCCCGTAATGGCCATCGTCGACGCAGAGTTAATGTACACACTTCCCAAGAGCCTCACGGCAGCCACAGGTCTTGACGCCTTGACCCACGCCATTGAGGGCCTCATCACAAAGGGCGCCTGGGAAATGAGCGACATGTTCGAGTTGAAAGCCATTGAGATGATAGCCCGCCACCTTGAGACAGCTGTCAACGAGCCTCAAAACGCCGAAGCCCGCAACGGTATGGCGGTGGCACAATACATTGCCGGCATGGCCTTCTCTAACGTTGGTCTCGGCGTAGTGCACGGTATGGCTCACCCGCTCGGCGCTATCTTCGACGTGCCCCACGGCGTGGCTAACGCCCTGCTTTTGCCCACGGTCATGGAGTTCAACATGCCCGCCGCCCTCGATAAGTACGTACAGATAGCCAAGGCCATGGATGTTTACTCCGCCGGAATGAGCCGCGAAGAGGCCGCCCAGGCTGCCGTAGATGCTGTCAAGGCGCTCTCTGTGCGTGTGGGCATTCCTCAGCACCTCACCGACCTCGGTATCCAGGCTTCCGACCTCGACCGCCTCGCCACCGCCGCTGCTGCCGACGTTTGTACGCCGGGCAACCCTCGCGAGGTGAACAAAGAGATTATTCTCGACTTGTACAAGAAAGTTTTATAAAGACAACCGACCATTATGATTACCGACTTACATATTGAAGAATTTATCAAGCAAGCCCACCGCGTGGGCGATGCCGGTCTTACCGTGTGCAGCAGTGGCAACTTGTCATGGCGCATAGGCGACGAGGCGCTCGTATCGGGCACTGGCTCATGGGTGCCTACTTTGCAGAAGGAGAAAGTGTCTCACTGCAACGTAGCCACAGGCGAAGTGCTCAACGGCGTGAAGCCTTCGATGGAGAGCGGCTTCCATCTCGGTGTGCTCCGCGCCCGTCCCGATGTGAACGTAGTGCTCCACTTCCAATCGCCCTACGCCACCGCCGTTTCCTGCATGCGCAAGAAGCCCGAAAACTTTAACGTGACGGCCGAAGTGCCCTGCCACGTGGGTCGCGAGATTCCTGTGATTCCCTACCTGCGCCCCGGCTCGCCCGAACTGGCTGCTGCCGTAGTAGAGGCCATGCAGGAGCACAACTCCGTGTTGCTCACCAACCACGGACAAGTGGTGTGCGGAAAAGACTTCAACCAAGCCTTTGAGCGCGCCATGTTCTTCGAGATGGCCTGCCGCATCATCATCCAGAGCGGTGGCGACTACACGGTGCTCACCCCCGAGGAAATCAAAGACCTGGACATCTACGTGTTGGGCAAAAAGGGATAGGCCGACGCCGCCCCCTCTGGAATTACTCACTTCAACTATTAAGAAATGAAAGTATATCTTGCCGCCGACTTCGGTGGGGGGAGCGGACGCCTGATAGCCGGATGGTTCGAGGGCGAACGCCTCTGCATCGAAGAGGTGCATCGTTTCGGCAACCGCCAAGTGCGTCTGGGCGACCGCCTCTATTGGGACTTCCCCGCCCTCTTTGAGGACTTGAAAGACGGCCTTAAGCGCGCCGCCGCCAAGGGCTACGACGTGGAGAGCATCGGTATCGACACGTGGGGTGTAGACTTCGGCCTCATCGACCGCGACGGTTGCTTGCTGGGCAACCCTGTGTGCTATCGCGACAGCCGCACCAAGGGGGTGCTCGACGAGGTGTTCAAAACGCTCGATGCCTCTGAGCACTATGCCACTACCGGCATTCAGGTGATGGAGATTAACACGCTCGCACAGCTCGTCAGCATGAAAGGCAGCGCACAGCTCGAAGCAGCCCACCGCCTGCTCTTCATGCCCGACTTGTTCAGCTACTTCCTCACCGGTGTGGCCAACAATGAATACTGCATCGCCTCGACTTCCGAACTGCTCGACGCCCGTAGCCGCAACTGGTCGTGGGAGACCATCCGCGCCCTCGGCTTGCCCGAGCATATCTTTGGCGAGATCGTGATGCCCGGCACGGTGCGCGGCTATCTGCGCGAGGACATTGCCCACGAGACCGGCCTGGGCCGCGTAAAGGTGGTGGCCGTTGCCTCGCACGACACGGCCTCGGCCGTAGCCGCTGTGCCCGGACTGCTCAGTGATGGCAAGGAGCAAGGCCCCGCCGCCTTCCTCAGCTCGGGCACCTGGTCGCTCCTGGGCGTGCTGCTGCCCCAGCCCATCCTCACCGAGGAGGCCCGTCTCGCTTCGTTCACCAACGAGGGCGGCGTAGACGGCAGCATCCGCTTCTTGCAGAACATTACGGGCCTTTGGCTCTTGCAGCGCCTCATGGCAGAATGGGCAGAGCAAGGCGACAAGCAAAGTTTCGACGTGCTCCTTCCGGCTGCCGAAACGGCTTGCATCGATGCCCTCATCCCCGTGGCCGACGAAGCCTTTATGAATCCGCCCTCCATGGAGGAAGCCATCAAAGCCTATTGCCGCGAGAGCGGACAGGCCGTTCCGCAGACTAAGGCCGAACTGACGCGCTGCGTGCTGCAATCGCTCGCCGAAAAGTACCGCGAGGCCATCGCCCATCTCAACACGTTGCTGCCGCGCCCCGTGAGCCGTTTGCACATCATAGGTGGTGGCTCACAAAACCAGTTGCTCAACCGCCTCACGGCCGAAGCTACCGGTTTGAAAGTAGTGGCCGGCCCCGTGGAGGCCACCGCTATGGGCAACATTCTGGTACAGGCCGAGGCGGCTCGCCGCTAAACCACGGTAGGGCAAATCCTCTTCCGAAAGGAACGCGCCCTTCCCTAAGCGCCACGGACACAATAGGGCCAAGCGCTTGGACGGAATGTATAAAAATAGAGAGGTCCGCAGCAAATGTTGCGAACCTCTTTTTTGTCCCCTGCCCTATTCTTTCTCATCCCCCCACATCACATCGTTTTTCTTAGTAGTTACTTACGCGTTCTTAGTAGTTACCAAAATTTTCTTAGTAGTTACCTAGTTTTTCCTAGTAGTTACCGAAGAAATGCCCGAAAATGACTATTGATTTTCAAACAGTTACAAAGTCTATTTTCAGCCCCTCTAACCCTGCTCCATACATCTGCCATACAACACGTTTGTCATTGGCTTCTCCTTGCAATATGTCCAAATTCTTTTGCATAAATAAAAAAGTTGGTGGATATTCTTAAAAAATATGAATATAGATTTGGTCATACGATAAAAAATTCTCTAATTTTGCCGGATTATACCCCAAAGTGCGCCCTGCGCATACACATATATAATATATACGCCTGCGCGCACGAGGGAAATACTAGAGAGAAACGAAAAACTTAAATAATAACTAAATCCTTTATCACATGAGAAAATCTACTCTATGGAAACTCTGTTTCCTGATGGTGTTGCTTTCTCCGATAGCGGTTGGAAATCTTTGGGCTCAGCTCCAAAATGGTAAGGTTTACTATTTTGAGAACAAAGGAAACGCCGGTAAGTCTCTGACTATCACCGCCAGCACCAACCTCACGATTGCAACGACCTCGACGAGCGACTACAAGCAGTTGTGGTACGCTATGGAAACTTCTTCGGGAGTTTACGCCCTTCTCAACCTGGAGAATGGCAAGTTCTTAAACAGTCCGAACGCTACAGGCAATGCAGACTGGACCACAGTGGCCAGCCTGGGCGAGAGCAGCCAGTTCACGGTCACTCTAGCAGAGACGGGCTACTATGCATTGAGGGCCATCAACACCACGGCAGGTGACCACTACATGCACTATGGTAGCAGCACTGATGACATCGTATGCTGGTCTTACGTAAACGGTGCTACGAACATAGCAGCTTCTTGTTGGAAAATCAACGAGGCTTCTATCGCTGCAGCCACACTGCAAGAAAAGCTGAATGCCTCCGACGGTTTCAAAGCAGAGGCCGCCAAAGTTGCTCTCAAGAACCTCTTTACAGACAACGCCTGCACCGAGTTCAAGAAGAGCTTTGGCTCGCTGAGCGAACTGGAAGCCGACGCCGACTATCAGAACCTGCCGAGCGCACTCCAACTCATGGCCATCAAAATCTTCAACGGCAACTGGAGCGAGGCTAACTACGATACCGATAAAAACAACTGGGACAGCGAGTATGCCAAGAAGTATCGCGTACAGCTCTATGAGCCCTACAGCGATAAAGAAAAGGCAGCCAGCGTTTTGGGCACTCAAGCCCACAGCTACCTGAGCAACCCCACAGGTATCTTTGCCAACAACGGCGAGACGCTCTACGTGATGGTGGAAGGTAAGATAGACGCTGACGCTACGCTCTATCTCGACTCGTACACCGGCAACGGAAAGCCGGGCAATAGCCGCACCAGCGGTGTGCAACTGAAAGAGGGATTGAATGTAGTCAACTACAACAGCGACGGCCAGAACCTCCTCATCAACTACGTGGTGAGCACCTTCGACACCTCAAACGGCAAGAAAGGCTCAGCAGCCAAGTATCGCAAACTCTCTGAGTTCCCCACACTGAAGATTCACATCGAAGGCGGCCACATCAACGGCTACTACAACAAGGAAGGCGATGCGCTCTACAGCGCCGACAACAACACCACATGGGAGTACATCGAAGCACGCGCCACACAGACCACCGTCACCGTGCTCGGTAAGTACATGACGCTCCAATTCCCCTTGCGCGACAGATTGGACGGCGAAAAAGGCACCGTCATCTACAAAGGCCTTGAGAGCTACTTCAACGAGGCTGTGAATGTAGAAGCCACTATCAACGAATGGGACAACGTGATGCTCTGGGAGCGCCTTCTCATGGGCCTCATGAGCGAAGAGACCATTAAGGCCGAAGCCAAGAAATCGCCCTACTCTGACAAACCCTACGTGTTTGAATACACCGGCAACGACTATAGCGAATACTACAATACCCACGGCTTGGCCTGGGGCTTTGACACCGACGGCTACATGTATGGCACCTGGGACCATAGCGGGTACCACTTGAGCACCATGGACGGCGTGATCAAAGACTTGCCCACCAGCTCTGGCGCACACTGGGGCCCCGGCCACGAAATTGGTCACCAGCACCAGCAACTGTTGAACATGAACGGACTTACAGAGGTGACCAACAACCTCTTTTCCAACGTGGTACTCTGGTACTTCGGCGAGACCACCTCTCGCTACAATGGCGACGAAGGCAGTTTGAGCCATGTGCTCGAGCAATTCAACACCGAAGGCGCCGACTTCTTCAGCAACAACATCTGGGCGCAGACCATCATGTACTACAAGCTCTTCCTCTACTACCACGTGTTGGGCTACAATCCCCAATTCTATCCCCGCCTCTTCGAGATGCTGCGCCAAGACCCGATGAGCGGTGGCTACTATCAAGATGGTAGCAAGTGCTTGATGCATTTCTACAAGAAGTGCTGCGACGCCGCCGGCGAAGACCTCACAGAGTTCTTCCGCGCTCACGGCTTCTTCGAAGTGATGACAGACCGCTTCGTAGGCGACTATAGCAACTCTGTGTACAACCTGACACAAAGCCAAATCGACGCGGCTATCGAGGAAGTGAAGGGAAAAGGCTATCCCGTAAACATCGCCGTACTCTTCATCAACGACGCCACCGGCGAAACTATCCAGAGCCATAAGGGCGACCCCTTAGAGAAATACGGAGAGACTACCATTTGCGCCGAAGTGGGTGGCTATGCTACCTTCAAGGAAGCAGCCGACCCCTCTTACGCCTACACCATCAGCGGTAACACCGTGACTATGACCGGCGAGGGCGGCGTAGGCTTTGCCCTGCTCAACGACAAGGGCGAGATTGTAGGCTTCGCAGACAAGAAGAACTTTAACCTCTCCAACGAGGCCATGGAGCAACTGACCAACGGCGAAATAACTATCGCCGCGATCAACAAAGCCGGTCAGCCCGTGGAGGCCGAAGCCGGCATGAGCGAAGAGGAAATGAATCGCAGCCTCTTGGCAGAGCTCATCAAGCAAGGAGAGACCATCAAGAGCATGACCGACGACACCGGCAAGAAGATAGGTTTCTACAAGAGCACCTACACCACCGAGGTGGAAGAAGCCATGGCTACCGCAAAGACTGTATATGATAACAATGAGACAGCAGCCTACGCTCCGGTCTACAACAACCTGAAAGAGGCTATCGACAAGCTGAAGGCCCAGGATTTTGCCAAGAACAGAATGAAACCCGGCACCTACATCCTGCGCAACTACGCTTTCAACGGCCACATGCAACTGCTCACCGACTCTGAGAATCTCAACAAGCTGTATAGAAGTTCAGAGGTAGACGAAACGAAACTCGGTAACACAGAGAAATGGGTATTTGAAGCCGCAGAAGGAGAAGACTGCTACTACATCAAGAGCCTACAGACCAACAACTATATCGAGGTGTTGAACAACGGCACTTCGGCTGTAGCGTCTGTTTCTACAAAAGACAAAGGGGCTGCCTTCCGTATAGAAAGCGTGGGCAACGGCGTCTTCAGACTGATCTGCCAATCAGGTGACAAAAAAGACTTGCACTGCACCAACGGCACTTGGATTATCGGTTGGAGCGACGGCGGCGGTTCAAGATGGTATCTCACAGCCCTTGAAACCGATGAACTCTCTGCCGAACAACAAGCCCTTGAGGAACTGATTATTCAAGCGGAAGAGTACCTTGAAGATGTAGCTGAGATTAACAAGACCAGTGAAGGATTCAACTTGGGCGAATCCAACTACTACACCAACGCTCCTTGTACCGTAACTTGGTGGGGCGACCAATTCACCAGCTATGAAGTTCTCTTCGACAACAATCCAGAAACTTTCTTGCATTCAGAATATGCTGACGTAGATAGTAAAGACGGCTTACCACACTATTTGCGTATAGACTTAGGAGCAGAAAATTCTGCCACCTTCTTCAGTTTCAACTATCAGGGTCGCCACAACAATAGCAACCAAAACCCCACAGCTATCACAGTGGAGGGTAGCAATACAGAAAATGGTCCCTACGAACTGATTGCAGAACTGACCAGCGAAAAGGACAAGCTGGTAGGCAGCACCGGCGGCATCTATAACTCCGATATTTTAGGCTACAGCAATAAGTCCTACCGCTATCTGAGATTCACTGTAACTGCTACCAACAACAATGCAAAAGTTGCGACCTATGGTCATGTATACTTCGCATACGCAGAGTTTGGTGTATCTAAGGTAAATGTTGAAATCACTCCTCTTGCAAAATACGCCTCAGTTACTAATAGTGCTTACTTGACAGAGGCCTTCAACGCCATCCGCCAAGCTCAATATGATTATCAGAACGGCGAGACCAGCGATGACTTCACCGCAGCCTACGAAACACTGGTGACCTACCGCGACCAGCTCAAAACCATCGCCGAAAGCACTGAGTCTACAGACCTAACAGCCAAGCAAACAGAATTGCAAGAGTGGATTGACAAGACTACAGATTTGCTTGACGACTGCGGTACGGTAGATATGGAAGAAGCCACAATGGATGGCGCTCTGAAGTTGCAAACTAAAGATTCAGCCAATGCTTTCTATCTTTCTACCAACGCCGACCAAAATACTTTAGGAAGTCAAACAGACGGCGGCGGTCTTGCTCATTTGGTGGATGGAATAACCAATAGCTCAGAAAACTACTTCCACTCACAATGGGACAGCAAAAACGAAGCCAGCAAGATCAATGATCTCCACTTCCTCCAAGTTGACTTGGGCGACGATGCTAAGTTGGGAGAATTTAAGTTCAACTATGTAACTCGTAACAATAGCAATGGTAGTCCTTATCCTACCAACATCGTAGTTTACGCTAGCGAAGATGGTACAAACTTTAACACTACGCTTGCTACTTTGAGTTCAGGATTGCCTTCAGGTAAGGGAGTTTCTTATGAATCTGCTGCCATAAAGTGTGGCAACCAGTATAAGAGTTTGCGCTTTACTGTAGCCCAATCTGCAGAAGGCAATGGCGCTCACCCGCTCTTCGACAATGTATATTGCTTCGCTATGTCAGAGTTTGGAATTACAGCCATAGGAAGTCCTGCCAGCTACACAGTAACTGTAAAGGATAACATTCTTGCCACCACCGCTGTGACCAACGAGATTATGCTCGCCGCATGGAAAGAAAACCAGTCTGCCATCCAGGCGAAGTATTATGCCACCAGCGAAGAGCAGCTCGACAAAGCCATTGAGAAACTCCAAGCCGAATACCAAAGCCTCTATAATGCCTATAATAATATAGGTGAAGGCGAAGGCGAAGAGACATTAGACAAATCTGAGTTGGCCGCCCTCATCGCCGCTACTCAAGAAATGGCTGAGGAATGCTACGACGGAGAAAACTTGGCTTACCCCAACTCTCTCTATCTTACAGAAACCTTTGTTACCGCCACCGAGCAGGCTATCGCTAACGCACAAGCTATCTACAACAACGCCGGCACCACCAGCGAACAGTTGGCTGCTGCAATAGCTGCCCTCAACGAAGTGAAGGACGACTTGGCTTACAATCTGAGTCACGCCGCTCTCCCCGTGATGGTGACCAGCGAACTTGCCAACCCCACGCTCTACAGAATCCGCATCAAGCGTACTGACACTTCTATCCTCGAACTGACAGAAAACAACTATGTAGCAGTAGGCAGTAAGGCCGAAGTTGGAAACAAGAATCAAGCATGGTTCTTTATGGACAACGCAGCCCAAGACGGCAAGGTGCTTATCCTCCCCTACAGCGGAACGACTACCAAAGAGAAGGTGGACATCAACACCGATAAAGGTACTTTGTCTCAGACTAAAGAATCTACCTACTACAATAAATGGAACAGCACAGATTATCCCGGCTTGACCTTCTCTACCGGCAGCAACAATATGCAAGCCGACGAGAAGAACCTCTCCATTGCTCCGGGTAGCGGTGGTTGCACCTGGACATTAGAAGCTCCCGCCGGCTACTTGATTGACAGCTACGGCTTCAAGTACCGCAGAAACAACCATAGCAATAATGTGACGCTGACCATCAATGGCAACGAGTACACTGCCACCGATGAATTGCAGACCCTCGATGTCAATATTCTCGACAGCAACAAAGCTACATTCTCACAAGGAGGTAGCAACGACAAGGTTACTTTGGAAGACTTCTACGTCACTCTTGTTTCTACCGGCAGCACTCCTTTGGTGCTCGCAGCTAACGACCTTAGCGACGGCGCCGACAAGGTAACCGCAAAAGCCAAGGACAGCGAAGGCTATGCTCAAGACTGGGCCATCACTCCCAGCGAGGGCAGCGATTGCGAAGGCTGGTTCTATATATCTACCACCAAAGACGATAAGAGCAACTACTTCAGCAACTACGAAGGCACCTCCCGTTGGATGGGTTTCTGGAACTTCAATACGTATACAGCCGACGGCGGTTCTAACTTCCAGTTCGTAGGAGTAGAAGAAAGCGAAGTGAACAACGAAGCTTACTACCTGCTCAACAGGTACTTCAACAACGAGACCAAGGTGAAGAGCGCCTCCATTGTGGGCGGCGACAACCCCGGCTATTATCCCGAAGCGCAAGCCAATGCCTACAACTTTGCTTACAACCAAGCCGAGACGTTCTTGAAGAGCACAGACTACGACCAGAATGCCTACTACGCAGCCTACACCGAACTCAAAGCTGCCAACGAGGACAAGGCCTTTAAGCTCCAAATGCCTGAAGTAGGAACTTACTACGTCATCCGTTCTGCTTGCTCTAAAGACCATCGCAACGGCCAGCTGATGTACTCCACCAAGGAGAACGCTATGCACTTCAGCAAGGAACACAAACCCGAGAATCCCGAAGCTCTTTGGACCATCACCGAAGAAGGCTATCTCTACAACTTGCAAAACGGTCTCTGCGTAAGCACCGTCACCACATGGGGCGGCCACCACAAACTGGGCACAACTCCCCAGGTTGTGAAAATCAACAGCATTTCTTTGGACGGCCAATTGAAGTTCACCCCCGGCGACGGACATCCTCTCCACGCACAAGATGACTATTCTGTAGTAGTAGGTTGGGACACCGAAGCCAACGATGCTTCTGCTTGGCGAATGGAGAAAGCCGACCTCAGCAATGTGCAGTTCCCCATCTCTATCTCCAAGTATGGCTATGCCGGCTTACACTTGAACTACCCTGTGAACATCCCCGACGGCGTTGAGGCCTACGTAGTGAAGAAGGCCACCGGCGAAGATGGTGTGGCTATTCTTGAGAAGATTGAGGGCGGCATCATCCCCGCCAACACCGGCGTCATCCTCAAATCGCAGGAAGCCTACGATGCACAAGCTGCTAAGGATTATGTATTGACCCACGCTTCCAGCGACGGCGTTGAGCCCGCAGTGAGCTTGCTCGACGGCGCAAACTATCTGAAGTATGTCAAGGCTGAGCCCAATACCGACTACTATCTCTTCGGAGCCAAGAACGGCGTGGTAGGTCTCTACAAGGCTTACGAGCAATACAGCATGGGTGGCACCACCGAGCAGACCAACATCACCGAGCCCGGCGGCACGCTCAACGGCGCTTACCCCATCCCCGGCAACACCTACTACCTCTGCAACAAGCAGACAAGTGGCGAGGATGTAGTCTTCTCCGCTGCCAACGGCGCCATCGCCTTCAACAAGGAGAAGAAGATAGACGACAGCTACAGATGGTTGTGCTCTGAAGGCAAACTGCCCAGCAGCGTGGCTGCAGGCACTGATACCCAAAGCGCAGAGACCATGGCCGCCAGCAGCCAAGCAATGGAAATCGTGGTCCGCAATATCTCCGATTCCAACAGATGGTACTTCTGCGGCAACAAGAATGTAGAGAACCCCACTACTGAAAGCGTGTTCATCTGGGAACCTGCCGGCGATGGCAACTTCTATTTGAAGAAGAAGTATCCCACAGCAGCTCAAGGCGAAGGATACCTGCAGACAACCAAGCCCTCAGAGATTGGAGCTAAAGCCACAGCACAGAAGTTTACCGCTGTCTATGCTTATCCCACCGATGCTCCCGAAGCCAGCGCCGACGCTACCAACCTCGTTCGCTTTAAGTGCGTGGGCGACAACGAAGGCAAATGGATTAACTGCCAAGGCACAGGAGGCACTCCTGTGTACAACAGTGGACCTGGTGCATGGACCATGCACAATGTGTATCTCCCCGTCGAGAAGCCCAGTTACGTCTTCAAGAACGTAGCCACCAACCAGTACTTTGCTTGGCAGAGCCTCAGCAACAGTGATTATCGCTGGAACCTCTATGACACTCAACAAGTAACCGGCAACCAAGGCCTGCAAGCCGGCTGCCTGTCTATACAGTCTGCAGAACTATCAGGCAGCAACTATCTTGTAGTAGAGTATGCTAAAGAGTGGGACCAAGCAAGCGGTGATGGCTTCTACAATGGCCAGTTCTCCAGCAGCTTCTACTTTGAGAAGTTTGTGACCCAGAGCACGAAGAACACCAACGAAGGTGGCCACTTCCAATGCTCTGCCAACAAGATCTACTTGCCCTACTCTACAGCTGCTAATGCCTCTAAGTTCACCTTCCGCTTCGACGGCGGCACTACCACCGACCTTGAAG
>CALCHR010000177.1 GCA_937901185.1 uncultured Bacteroidales bacterium | reverse complement strand
TACCGAATTTTTCCTAGTAGTTACCTAGTTTTTCCTAGTAGTTACCGAAGAAAAGGTCCAAAATGGGTATTGAAAATCAAGCGGTTACAAAGGCTATTTTTACCTCATCAAAACATCCGCACGACAGCCCCACCCGAAACAGAAAAAGGATGCACCCTCGAAACAGGTACATCCTCCGTATGCAGGTTTGGAAATTCTTGAGCTAAATCAGATGTAGATTTTTACCCCGGTGCATTTATCGCCATCCCGGCTCTCAGGTATAGTTTAGGCAATATAAAATATAATCATTGGTATCACCGTCGGGGGTAAACTCCAAATAATTTATAGCATTGGTCAGATTAAAAAGATGGGAATACTCCGGGCATTCCTCTATAGCTTGCTCCAACAACTCCTCCGGTATCATAATATATCAGAACCTATTTGTTTACTATTATTATCTACAGGGATAATTTTCTTAGACGCCAAATGCCATCGAGCGGGTATTCAACACATTATCCACATCAGGTCCTACCCTGTATGAGATAACTGTCACCCCCCTGCAACGCTACTATCAATTCACCACAAAGCCTTCTCCCTGCGTGTCTTGATTGTGGTCTCTCACAATGCTCATCATGCCCTGCTTTGAGATGGTCACGATGAAAGCCGGGCCGCCTTCGCCGTCGGGCAAACCTATCTGCGCTCCAAAATGCAGACCTTCAGCATCCGACTTGTCAAAAGCTATGCCTTGCAAGATGCTGTTGGTCTTATATGTATCAGATAGGAAATTCCAGAAAGCATCCTTGGTAAACGTCTTGCTATAGAAATGTTTAGCATCGCGCTGGATGTTTATCTCCACAGAGTTGTCATAGTATTCCTGGCCCAACTCGTCTTTGATGAGCGGCAACTCCGGATTGCTGTAACGCCGTATGGCTATTTCATATTGATGTCCATCGAGCAACTCGTTGTACTTATAGCTCCACTCGCGGTCTGCGATAGGTCCTTGAGCCACCTCGGTAGTTTCCTGCGGCTTGGTGTTTTTCACCTCTGCCTCCTTACTTCCACCACAACTCAGGGTGAGCGCAAACAAAAGAGCGACTGCAGGACTGATGTACTTTCTCATATCAGATTATAGGTTTGAATTTCTTTTCTGGTACAAATTAACAATTTTCTGAGGAGGAGAGCAAGGCGTTTCCGGCTTTTCTCTCTATCAGCGGATAAACAAAAGTTCTCTATACTTAGGCAAGGGCCAAAGTTCGTCCTCCACTATCAGTTCCAACTCGTCGATGTGGAAACGGATGGCATTGAGGAAAGGCTCCACCTTATCGTGGTAGGCAATGGCCTTCTCGCGGATTTCTTCTATGCGATTGGCCACACGGCGCGTCTCGGTCATTGCGTCGACATTCTCAGCTATGAAGCTGGTGTGTCTATTGATTTTCTCTATCAGGCTGATATTATAGCCGGTCAGTTCTTTCTGCTTAAGCGGATCGGAAAACACCAGTTGCAACTTATGCACATTGTCAGCCAGCTCGCTTTGGTATTTTGTAGCTACGGGAATGATGTGGTTCAAGCAGAGGTCGCCCAGTACACGGCTCTCTATCTGTACTTTCTTGAAATAGGTCTCCCACTTGATTTCATTGCGTGCCTCCAACTCGTGGCGCTGCATCACCTTCATCTGTTCAAACATACGGACTGTAGCATCATCCAGATAGCGGTCGAAGATAAGAGGACAAGAAGTCTCACAGTCCAAGCCGCGCTGCTTGGCTTCCTCTTTCCACTCTTCGCTATAGCCGTTGCCATCAAAGATAATAGGCTTGCATAAGCAGATGTCCTCGCGCAGCACTTCAAGGATGGCACTGATTTTCTCCTCACCACCGGCTATTAGATTGTCAACACGCATCTTGAAGTCGGTCAAAGCCTCGGCCACTGCGGTATTGAGAACAATCATCGCACTGGCGCAGTTGGCTATCGAGCCCACAGCGCGAAACTCGAAGCGGTTACCGGTAAAGGCAAAGGGCGAAGTGCGGTTGCGGTCGGTATTGTCTATCATCAACTCAGGAATCTGCGGAATGTCGAGCTTCACGCCATGCTTACCCTCCAGCGTGAAGAGCTCGTCCGTCGCAGAGCGTTCCACCTTCGCCAACAACTCGTTCAGCTGTGTGCCAAGGAAACTGGAAATAATAGCAGGCGGTGCCTCGTTTGCCCCAAGTCTGTGGGTATTTGTGGCACTCATAATAGACGCCTTGAGCAAACCATTATGGCGATACACGCCCACCAAAGTCTCTACGACAAAGGTTATGAAGCGCAAAATCTCTTCGGAAGTTTTACCCGGAGCATGAAGCAGCACACCGGTATCAGTCACCAGGCTCCAGTTGTTGTGCTTACCGGAACCATTGACGCCTGCAAAGGGTTTCTCGTGGAGCAGGCAGCGAAAGCCGTGTTTACGCGCCACGCTGCGCATCAAAGACATGAGCAGCATGTTGTGGTCTACAGCCAAGTTGCACTCTTCAAAAATCGGAGCCAACTCAAACTGATTGGGGGCCACCTCATTATGACGCGTCTTACAAGGGATACCGAGTTCCAAGGCTTGTATCTCCAAGTCCTTCATAAACTCTGCCACGCGCTCAGGGATAGCGCCAAAATAGTGGTCGTCCATCTGCTGATTTTTGGAAGACTCATGGCCCATCAAGGTGCGACCGGTGAGCAACAAATCAGGGCGTGCGGCATAAAGGCCTTCGTCTACAAGAAAATACTCTTGCTCCCAGCCCAGATTGGCAGTCACCTTTTTCACATTAGGGTCAAAAAGGGCTGCGACAGAAGTAGCTGCGCGGTCTACTGCAGCAAGCGATTTCTTCAAGGGAGCTTTATAGTCGAGCGCTTCGCCTGTGTAGGAAATAAACACAGTGGGTATCATCAGCGTGTCGCCTATGATAAACACCGGAGAAGCCGGGTCCCAAGCGGAATAGCCACGGGCTTCAAACGTGGAGCGAATTCCGCCATTCGGGAAGCTGGAAGCATCGGGTTCCTGTTGTACCAGTGCTTTTCCTGAGAAGTTTTCTATCATGCCACCCTTAGAGTCGTGCTCCACAAAGGCGTCGTGTTTCTCGGCAGTGCCTTCTGTCAGCGGCTGGAACCAATGGGTGCAATGCGTTACGCCCATCTCCATCGCCCAGGTCTTCATGCCTTCAGCTACTTTGTTGGCTACATCAAGGGGCAAAGAGATGCCTTGCTCGATAGAGGCTAACAACTGTGCACAAGTATCGGGCGAGAGATACTTAAACATCTTCTCGCGGTTGAATACATATTTTGCAAAATATTCAGAGGGGCGCTCGGCCGGCATCTGAACTTCCAGCGGATGTTTCTTAAAAGCTTTTTCTACAACTTTGAACCTCAAGTTACTCATAAGGCTTCTCTTATATTCTATTGGGTTTCTCTTTTACGCTTCCCCTTTAGGGAAAAGAAAAAGACGCTTGCATTCCTAGAAGGGAATCACAAGCGCCTCTAAGAGTTATTTCTCTTGTTGGATTTCTTTCTGTTCTTGCCAGCGTTCACGGGCCAGCTCTTGCATATCGGTCACAGTGTCTTTCTCGTCTACAATCTCTGTGCCAAGCATGGTCTCAATCACATCTTCCATAGTAACGATTCCGCGGAAGCAACCATACTCATCTATGATGATGGAGATATGTTCTTTCTTAGCCAAAAGGGTCTCCCAGATTTCGGAAACCGATACGTTTTCCTGGAACGACAATATGGGGCGAGACACATCGGAAAGGTGCATGCTGAATTTATCTTCGGAGAGTTTTTCCAGAATGGTTTGTTTCAACACATAGCCCTTGATGTAGTCGTCATTCTCTTCATTGTAGATAGGGATACGAGAATAGGTGCGGTAGGCTTCGTTTTGATAAAACTCTTTCAGCGTCATATTCTCTTCAGCGATTTCTACCACCGAACTGGGAGTCATGATGTCGCGGGCAGTGATGTCGTCGAGTTTCAGCAAGTTCTGTATCATGCTGTTCTCTTCTTTTTCCAAGACACCTTCTTCTGCACCGACAGCCACCATGGCCGACACTTCTTCTCGGCTTACTGAAACCACCTGTTTCTTAGATGTCACCAAGCGGGTAAACCAATCGGACATCAGCACTAAGGGGTACGCCACAATCACCAAAGAGTGAATCACATTGGTAGCCGGAATGGCCAACTGTCGCCAATAGTTGGCGCCGATATTCTTGGGAATGATTTCCGAGAGTACCAAAATGAGCAACGTAAGTATTGCCGAGGTGATGCCGAAATACTCATCGCCAAAAATATCATTGCTCTGCGCACCCACACCGGCTGCACCAATCGTATGAGCAATGGTATTGAGAGAGAGGATGGCGGCCAAGGGCCTCTCGTTTTCTATCTTATATTTTTTTAGTCGCTGTGCTGCTTTCACGCCCTCCTGTTCCTTCATCGTGATAAAGGACATAGGGGTTGACAATAATACGGCTTCAAGAATTGAGCACAAGAAAGAAATTCCTAAAGCTATAAAAAAATAGAGGAGTAATAGCCCCATAAAAAAGTTTGTTAGTTAAACATATCTTCGCACTGAAATTCAAACATTTACCGCCACGAAGAGACAAGCACAAAGGCTCTTGCCGAACCTACTTTTCTTGTCGGTTGCAAAGGTAGTAATTTTTCCACATCTGAGAAATAGATAGCAGCAAATTCTTTAGGGCCACGAAGCACCTCTTCCTTCAAAGAAACAAGACGGAGCTACAGAAGAAAAACAAGCTATCCCAAAAGGATTTTTTACAGTTCTTTTTCTTACCTTTGTAGAGAAATTGATAACTACTACCATGAAAATTGCAATAGTTGTTCCCTGCTATAACGAAGAGGCTGTTCTCCACGAGACCACCAAGCAACTGATGGCCGTGTGCGAGGTGCTAAACAATAACAGCCGCATCGCCAACACACAGATTGTATATGTAGACGACGGAAGCAGGGATGCCACATGGAGCATCATAGAATCGCTCGCAGCAGAACACCCTTCCATCTGTGGACTAAAGTTGGCCCACAATGCCGGACACCAACACGCTTTATGGGCCGGGCTGGAATGGGCTGCCGAGAATGTGGATGCCGCCATTTCTATAGATGCCGACTTGCAGGACGATGTGTGTGTGATTCCGGAGATGGTGGAGCATTTTCTTGAGGGCGACGAAATAGTTTACGCCGTACGCAAGGAGCGCCCCAACGACACCTTCTTCAAAAAACATTCGGCCCTCTTCTTCTACAAACTTATCAACAATTTGGGAGGCGACATTATCTACAACCATGCCGACTATCGCTTGATGAGTCGCCGTGCGCTCGCCGCCCTCATCAGTTTCCCGGAACGCAATTTATTCCTTCGCGGCATGGTGCGCCAGTTAGGTTTCCGCCATTCCAAAGTGTTCTACGACCGCAAGGAGCGCTTCGCCGGAGAATCCAAATACCCTCTGCGCAAAATGCTGAGTTTCGCCCTCGACGGCATCACCTCTTTCTCCATCCGCCCCCTACGTTTCATCGTACTGCTAGGCATCTTCTTCATTCTCATCGCCCTCGGCGCTATCATTTGGGGCCTCTTCTCCTACGCCGAAGGCCGAGCATTGCCGGGCTGGACTTCGCTGATGGTATCCATGTGGTTTATCGGAGGTGCCATCCTTACCGCCATGGGCGTCATCGGCGAATATGTGGGAAAAATCTACAACGAAGTGAAGCGCCGCCCCCGATACATCATCGAGAAGAAAGCCGGAGTCTGACTTAACCACACTCACTGCAAAGCAGTTAGCTACTCCGAATCACCTAACAATCAAAGAGGAAGTGCCAGCCGGCACTTCCTCTTTTCCATTCCCCTTTTAGATCCCTCTGTAAATACTTGATTTTCAATAGTCATTTTCGGGCGTTTCTTCGGTAACTACTAGGAAAAACTAGGTAACTACTAGGAAAATTTCGGTAACTACTAAGAACGCGAAAGTAACTACTAAGAAAAAGCCGGAGCCACATACAGATTTTGAACAGCCTCCAAGCAATCTACAAACGCTCCCCAAAAGAAAGCCGGACCCAACTTCCTATAGGAAATTCGGTCCGGCCTTTTTCGGTTTCTTATATACTTCTACGGCAGACTATCCGCAACGTGACGCACCGCAGTGCTTGCAGATGAGACAGCCTTCCTGATAAACCAGCGTCTCATTGCCGCAGTTGGGACACTTCTGTCCGCGAGCCTCTGTACCATCGCTGATATATTTCTTCAAAGCGCGTTCCACACCCACCTTCCAGGTGTTGATGTGCTCGCTTTCCAGCTGCAAACTGCCCACAAGCTTGATAACATTTTCAAGAGGCATGCGGTAGCGCAACACTCCGGAAATCAGTTTGGCATAGTTCCAATACTCTTTGTTAAATTTCTCAGAGAGGCCTTCCACAGTAGTTTTATAGCCGCGCTTGTTCTCAAACTGGAAGTCGTAGCGCTTGGTACCGTCGGCATTCATGCTCTTAATGATACGACCTTTGGTCACTGTCTTGGGAAGCACAATTCCTTCGTCATCGTCCTGCAGACCAGTGAAGATTTCATAGGGATGTCCGTTGAGCAAACCTACAAAAGCCACCCACTTCACCTTGTTGTTCTGGAAGCGCACCACGTCACACTCCAACACCTCGGGACGACGCTCTGTCACTTCGGGAGCCTGACAAGGAGGCAGAGACTTATCGGCTTCTTTATTATCTTTCTTCTTCACGCTGATCATCACACCGGCGCGGGAACCGTCGCGGTAGATGGTACAACCCTTGCAGCCGCTCTTCCACGCTTCGACATAAAGACGATTCACCAGATCTTCATCGACATCGGCCGGGAGATTTACCGTAACGCTGATAGAATGGTCCACCCACTTCTGGATAGCGCCCTGCATCTTTACCTTCATCAACCAATCTACATCGTTGGCTGTGGCTTTATAGTAGGGCGAGCGAGCCACGAGTTCGTCAATCTCTTCTTGCGTATAGTTCTTATTGGTATCAATATTATTTACCTTCATCCAGGTGAGGAACTTGTGGTGGTACACAATATATTCCTCAAAAGCATCGCCCGACTCGTCCACAAAGTCTACACGCACTTCCGGGTCATTGGGATTTACCTTGCGGCGGCGTTTGTAGACGGGAAGGAATACGGGTTCAATGCCGCTGGTTGTCTGTGTCATCAAACTGGTAGTTCCGGTCGGCGCTATAGTCAAGCAGGCAATGTTACGGCGACCATACTTTTTCATATCCTCATAGAGCTGCGGATCTACCTCTTTCAAACGCAGGATGAAAGGATTGTTGGCCTCGCGCTCAGCATCGAAGACCTCGAATGCGCCGCGTTCTTTTGCCATCTGAACAGAAGAAGCATAGGCAGTAACAGCCAGTGTCTGCTGCACCTTCACTGCAAAGTCGAGCGCCTCTTGTGTACCATAACGAAGGCCCATTGCTGCGAGCATATCGCCTTCGGCTGTGATGCCAACGCCTGTGCGACGTCCCATTGCAGTCTTGCGGCTAATCTTTTCCCAAAGATGGCGCTCTGTATGCTTCACCTCTTCGCTCTGCGGGTCGCTGTCTATTTTTTTCTGAATGAGGTCAATCTTCTCCAATTCAAGGTCGATAATATCGTCCATCAAGCGCTGCGCCAAGGTCACATGCTTCTTGAAGAGATCAAAGTCAAACTCTGCCTCTGCAGTAAAAGGATTCTTCACATAGGAGTAAAGATTGATAGCCAGCAAGCGACAGCTATCATAAGGGCAAAGGGGAATTTCTCCACAAGGGTTGGTAGATACGGTACGGAAGCCCAAATCAGCATAGCAGTCGGGTATGCTTTCTCTTAGTATAGTATCCCAGAAAAGCACACCGGGCTCTGCACTTTTCCAAGCATTGTGTACAATCTTTTCCCACAAAGCTTTTGCATCTATATCTTTAGTTACCAGTGGATTATCACTTACAATTGGATACTGCTGACGATAGGGTTTGCCTTCAATGGCGCAGCGCATAAACTCGTCATCGATTTTTACGCTGACATTAGCGCCTGTCACCTTTCCTTCAGTCATCTTGGCATCAATGAAAGCCTCAGAATCGGGGTGCTTAATGCTTACAGAGAGCATCAAAGCGCCTCGGCGTCCGTCTTGAGCTACCTCGCGAGTGGAGTTGCTATAGCGCTCCATGAAAGGAACCAATCCGGTAGAGGTGAGAGCCGAGTTTTTTACAGGTGAACCCTTGGGACGTATCTGCGACATATCATGACCCACACCACCACGGCGCTTCATCAACTGCACCTGCTCCTCGTCCTCCTTCATAATGGCTCCATAAGAGTCTGAGTCGCCCTCAAGACCAATAACAAAGCAGTTGGAGAGCGAAGCTATTTGCTGATCATTACCAATACCTGTCATCGGACTTCCGGCCGGAATGATGTAGCGGAAATGGTCAAAGAGCTCAAATACCTGTTCTGCACTGATGGGGTTGTTATACTTAGACTCGATACGTGCTACCTCATTGGCCAATCGCCAGTGCATATCCACAGGCGACTGCTCAAAGATATTGCCATACGAATCTTTCATGGCGTACTTATTAACCCACACACGAGCCGCAAGTTCATCGCCACCAAAGTAATCCAGAGAAGCCTTGAAAGCTTCCTCGTAGCTGTAAATTTTCTTTTCCACGGTAATATATTATTATAATATGTATCTTCAGAAAAGAAAGTGCGGAGTCTCCTCCGCCTTTCGGAATGCAAATCTACATATAACTTTCTGATACACCAAAAGGTTAAGCGTAAAGTTTTACAGAAAAATAAAAGTTTCCCAATTTCAAATCTTAACAAACTACATATCAACCATTTAAGATTTTTCAATAATACAAAAGTTTCCCAAAAAGTATTTTTACAAACCAATATATCAGCAGGTTATGCACCAATAAAGAAACCGGCAGAGTTATAATCGTTTTATAAAAAGCCACATTATCAGAAAGCTCCACACTAAAATCTCTAACACAGAAACAGAAAAAGTAAGACGCCGAACTTCTTTTCTTGCGTAGCTTTTTCTATCTTTGCATCAGCTCAATCTTTACCCGCATGAACAACTTAAAGCTATCTGTCACTCTGGAGAATCTAAAATTCTATGCCTACCACGGTGTCCTTGAACAAGAAAGGATAGTGGGCGGCGAATATCTGGTCAACATTTCTTTGGAAGTCACTCAGCCGGACAGCGCAGTTTTCAACGACTGCCTGGAAGGGACTGTGAATTACGCAACTGTTTATCAGTTGATAAAAAAAGAGATGCAACAGCCTTCTGCCCTATTGGAACATGTTGCCGGAAGAATTTTAGAAAAAATCTTTATTACCTTTGACTCCGTTGAGCATATAGAAATCAAACTCTGCAAAGTTAATCCACCTATGGGAGCCGCCTGCAATGGTGCCTGCGTTATACTTTCTGCCGACAGGTAACCATCTGGGGAACAAAGAGTTTATCAATTAAGCAGTCTATAATTTCTCTTTCCTTTGTGCAGGGAGAAATTTTCTTTTCACCAATCTCCAAAGCCATTTTCTGTGCCCCAACTAATACTATAACACAAGGATGGAACACACAAAAAGTTACCCGGTTTTCTTCGGTAACTACTAGGAAAATTTCGGTAACTACTAGGAAAAACTAGGTAACTACTAAGAACACGAAAGTAACTACTAAAAAATCCCACGTAAAATACAAGAAAAAATAAGAGGCTCGCAGAAGTTTCTGTGAGCCTCTATATTTGCAATCCCACAAAGGGAATTATTTTTCTATGAGCCTTGAAAGTCTTAAGTAAATCAGAAAAAGACTTTCAAGATGCTGCTACTAAGTTTAGAACTTATAGCGGTTGTCTACAACATTAGCCTTGAGACTAAGCACACTACCAAGTTGGTTACCCATAGCGCGCAGTTGTCTGTCAACAACCATCTGCATACTCTCAGCTTCGTTGTATTCAGCCTTACCCTGCTCTTTGTTAAGCACTTGCATCATGTAGATACCTTCAGCACCTACTACAGGGCCGCAGAACTTACCGGCTTCAGTTTTGCAAACAGCACCAACAACGATAGGCTCGGGCACTCCTGCGCTGGCAATGAACACGGGGCGAGAGAAAGAGATATTATTCAAGGTATCAACCTCTACATTCTTCACAGCCTTAGCTGCAGCCATATCTTTCACGCTTGCAAGTTGCTGCTTCAGAAGTTCAGCTTTCTTCTCAGCTTTCACCATCTGTGTAAGACGTTCTTTAACATTTTCATTATCCCAAGGATGATAGCCTTTCTCATTTACTGCAGTCAAGGCAACGAGCAAGAGGTGGTTTTTGCTTTCGCCACACTCGTAGAGTTTAGAGATATTGCCCACTTCTGCTTCATCGAAGATCCAACGAACCACATCTTTTGTTGCACCCACTCCGGCTACATCATGACTAGCCTTAGAGAATTCATTGGAAACTTTCAAGAGGTAACCATTCTGACCTGCGTTCTTTTCAATCTCTGCCAAGGTGCGGTTTTCAGAAAGGAAGCGGTTGAACTTATTCAACTCAGCGCGGTAGGTCTCCTTAGAGAAATCATTTGCACATTTTACAATCGCAGCGTTATACTTGGTAACCATTGCCTTGCGTGCCAATACCTTTACTACCATGTTACCTTGTGTCATCTCCACAGTTGCAACTCCATTGGCAGGAGTAGTGTTCAATGCTGTAACATATTTTGCACCGTCAGCATCCAACATGCTGTTTTCATATTGAGCTGAAGTCAGCCACAAAGTATCAGAAGACTGGCCATAAGTCTTAGCCAATTCTGCAAACTTAGCACCATCAGCAAGAGCCTTCACTACGCTATCTGTGCGCTGCTTGATTTCCTCTGCAGTAGCACCGACAATAGCCAATTGACATACTTGTACTGAATCAGGAGCCTGAATCTTGCTAATCAACTTAACGAGGTTGTAAGTATTGTCGCCGGGAGTGTAATAAGGGATGTTAACTGCACCAACAGCCATTGAGTCGAGAGCGGCATGGTATTCCTGGCGGAATGCTTTCTTTGACAAAGGAGCATTTACATAGGGTACCAAAGAATTGTAGCTGATCACAACAGTAGCAGCATCTTCATTGGCAACCAACTGGTCGTATGCGCCTTTCATCTTAGACTGAAGTGCGTTGCGGTCTGTATTGCTTGCAACAACCTCTACATCTATATATTTAATATTGCGAGTCTCCTCGGGATTCAAGAACTGCTCTTTGTTCTTCTCATACATAGCCTTCAAATCAGCATCCTTCACTTCGATATCCTTATCCTCTACTGAAGAGAAAGGAACAGCGGCCAACTCAACTTGGCTCTTAGTGTTGTTCTCATCGAAGAGCATCTTGGCTGCTACAGGGTTAGAGATAAATGACTGCTGAAGCAAGATATTAAACTTAGTAGAGAGAAGTTCTTTGCGGAGTTCTTTCTCTGCATACAGCCACATCTTGTGGATAGTTTCAAAAGCCTCCAAAATACCGGGGTTAACCTGTGGATTAGCCTTTTCTTCCTTGTACTGCTTCAAGAAATCCTGAAGAGCTTGTACATTAAAGCGACCGGTTTGGTCAACCATAGGTATACCCATCTGGTTAAGGATACCCATTTTGCGCAAAGATTCTGCTGTACCTTCGCGCAAAGCGTTTTGTACTTCTTCGTCTGTTACGATCAAGCCGAGCTTGTTAGTCTCATGCTCGATAAGTTTGTAGTTCACATAGCTGTTCCAAACTTGGTCACGCACGCGGTCCTGCATTTGGTCGTTCAAGTTGCCATACTGCAACTTAAAGAACTCAGATGCTTCGTCCACTTGCTGTTGGAAGTCTTGAACAGACAGTTTTTCGCCATAAACTTCGCCGACTTGCTGCTTGTTCATATTTGAGGTAGTCTCAAGCGAGCGGAAAAATTCTTCGGCAATAAATGCAAACAAGGCCAAACCGATTGCACCAATCAGGATGGCACTTCTGTTTCTGATAGATTGTAATGCTGCCATTAGTTGTATTTATTATTATTATTTAGTTGTTTCTTAAAGGCGCACAAAGATATAAAAAAAGTACTTACTAACAATATTTTTTTTGAAAAAAGGCTGTGCGAGTGCCCCATTCTTAAAGGTTACAGAAAGTTCCACTGCTGCGAACTGCTTATTATCTCCATTTACCTAGGTAAGAGTTAGCAAATTCTAAGTGCCTTTTTTAGGCGTCGGAAGAGGGCCTTCTGCAGCGTTGCCCACAGCAAGAGAGTCGGCCGACTTTTCGGATTGTTTTTCCTTAGGCACAGGGATGGAGCCGCGGCTTTGCGATACGTGGTACTTAGTCATCTCCTCATTAGAGCGGAAGCGGTCGCCCTCTATTTCTCTATCGGGGGTAACAATCTTCATATGCTTATTGGAGTAGATAATATGTTCTCGCATATCCCAATAGAGTTCTTCCGTCCGGAAGATGGTTCCGTTCTCGTGGTTCTTTATCAGCACTCTGCCACGCAGTTCCCAAAGATTTTGGTTAAAGCAGTAAGCCGTATCTGCTGTGATGTGAATCACGGGTTGAAAGGCTTCATTGTACTGCTCCAAGAAAATTCCTTTCAAGAACTCTTGTCGGGGCGGCAATGTACGATCGTAGATGCACCACTCCTCTGCTATAATCTTATATTTAATAACACCTGAGTCGGAGATTAGTTTTGACACACCATACGTACTCATCACCGAAGCCGAGTCTCTATTTTCTACAGCCTGTCCAAAAGGAGGGGCTTCGTCTCCACAAGCAGAGGGCAATAAAACAGCCAGCATCCAAAAGGCCACAGCGCTAAAGAAAAAGCGCAATGGTTTCTGCCCTTGCAGGTGCTTAGGAAATAGAGTTTTGCTGTTCACGCAGAGAATATTTTATTGTACCTTCCACTTCATAAACCAGCGCTCGTTGAAGGAGATGCCCACGCACAAACGCAGATAGTTCTCTGTAATCATGCCTGCCACCTTTGGTTCTACGCGCTCATATTGTGCCGAGATATTTACAATGGGGCGGTTGGTGTAGCGGTTCAAGATAGGCAAGCCGACGCCAAGACTTACGCAGTAGGTACGCGGTCCATCTTTTCCATCTATCTTTGCGTAGGGAGTGCTATAAGAGAAGCCGGCACGATAGCGCACATGGTTTCTCCAGCGTAAGCCCATAGGATTAGGGATGTATTCACACCCCACGCCGATTGAATGGCGGTCGGTAAATCCTCCGGTTGCAGCTTTGTATTCCAGTGCTCCATTTTTTTCTTCCAAAGTGGGAAACTTCACAGAGGACCACTTTTGCCAAGTATAGTCAAAGCCTAAGCGCAAACGGTTGTTATGCTCCCACACCAAACCGGCTCCTAAGGTATGCGGCAGTTGATAAGCATTGGATGCCTTCAATGTGTCGCCGACCGTCACGGTTCCTGAGGCTAATTTCTGATTGTGGTAAACCGCCTTCGAATTGATATCGTGCCCCAGACCATAGGTCAGACCCAGCATCAAGTTGTTTTTCTTATTGAGAGGCTGTTGATAGAGCAAACCAAAGTCTGCTTTGTAGGTTCGCATATCTGTTTCATAATGACGACGCAGCGACTGGATGTTCGCATCGCTAAAGGAGGTAAACACCGTATGAGACAAATCGCCCCAAAGGTATCCTACGTTGGCTCCAATCGAGATATTTTTTACCGGTCGCCATCCTATACCGACATAAACTTCATGCAGACCGCCATCGCCAGCATAACCATCAGACTGGACCACATCGCCGGTAGCCACCTTAAGCGTAGAAGTTGTGGTTGTACTGTAACCGATAGTACTGAAAGGCATTAAGCCAAGCGATACTCCCAAGTTGGGCGAGAGGCGAAAACCCATATTTACATAGTCGAGCGAAGTATTTTTAGCATTAACGCTCTGACCGCCGGAAGAGAAGTTGGCATTTTGCACAGAGAGTCCTATATCGAAGAGGAAGGAGAGCGAGTCGAGATATGCATAGCTCGCGGGGTTCTTCACATTCAACTCTTTGCCATCGGCCATTGCATAGCCCACTCCGGCCATTGCTTTATTGAAACCACCCGCTCTGTCGCTCAACAGACCAAATCCGTAGCGAGAGTAAGGAGAGTTACTTCCGTTTGTCTGTCCTAAGGCGGTGCCAACTGTCACGGCCATGAACAAAACAGCTATAAGTTTTCTACAATTAAGCATTATATATATTATATGTAGTTCTTCAAAAAATCGGTTCTGTCTGATAACCCAAAATCTTATTAAGCCCTCGGGCTATCAGATGTGCGTCGGTCTTTACTTCCGGGCCTAAGTAAGTTGCCAAACTTGCGGCACCGCCACCCGTCAATACCACTTGCAGTCCGGGTTTGAGTTCTTTCCATTTTCTTACATAGCCCTCCACTTCAAACCTGATGCCCCATTCCACTCCGGCCATGATGGCGGTTGGTGTATCTTTGCCTATCTCCAGGATTTCACAATCGGGAGCCACGCGCGGCAAGGCGGCGGTGAAAGTGTGTAAAGCCTCCAGGCGCATATTCTTTCCTGGAGAGATATTACCTCCGAGATATTGCCCCGAACCGCTTATGCGGTCGTAGGTGATGCAAGTGCCGGCATCGACTACCAACAACTCACGCCCCGGAAAGAGCACCCACGCACCTACTGCAGCTGCCAAACGATCGGCACCGAGTGTCTGAGGCGTTTCATAGGACATCGCCAGAGGCGAAGGTGTGTTTCCTGTAACCCAAAGCACAGGGAAAGGCAACGTCCTCAATGCCTTCTCGGCCACAGCACGCTGAGAGCCGACGCAGACAGCGGCACAACCTGCGAGAGGAAAGCGCTGCGCTATCTCCTCTATTGCAGCCCAACCATCTGCACTTATTGTGGTGGCATAGGTTGGCTCGCCCGCACACATCACGGTGAGTTTGGCCACAGAGTTGCCTATATCTACAATTAGGTTCATAGAATAATCTGCAAAGTTAGTACTTTCTTTGAAATGAGAAAAATATCTTCGCCCCTCCTCTCTCTTTTTTAGATTCTTCAACATTCTAAAGAAGGGGCTGGGAGGGCCAAAAACAGCCTTTGTAATCATCTGAAAATCAATGGGCATTTTCCGCCATTTCTTAGTAAACTTCTAGGAAAAACTCGGAGTTTACTAAGAAAAATTTGTAGTTTACTAAGTTTTCCTAGAAAGCTACTAAGAAAACAACCTTCACACCAATGATTTTCCAAGGGGCTATAAGGAGGAAATAGAAGCCGTCGGATTATTGGAAATAAACTCGCTTCACTCGCTCTGAAACAGCGGTTAGCACTTCGTAAGGGATGGTCTCCAATTTATCACTCAGATAAGTGACGGGGAGATGATCGCCAAAAATTTCCACAGCATCGCCCTCCTGGCAAGGAACGTCTGTCACATCTATCATACATACGTCCATGCAGATGTTGCCCACATAGGGAGCTTTATGCCCATTGACCATACAGTAGGCATTGCGATTTCCCAGACGGCGATTTAATCCGTCGGCATAACCAATGGGCAGGGTCGCAATACGCGAAGGGCGCTCCACAAAGGTTCTTCTCGAATAGCCCACGCTATCGCCGGCGGGCACATCGTGAATCTGCAGAATGATGGTTTTCAGCGCTGTGACACATTTCAGCACCCTATTGCTCACCGGGTCCACACCGTAGAGTCCCAAACCAAGGCGCACCATATCCAAATGGCGTTCTGGGAAGCGCTCAATGCCGGCTGTGTTGCAGATATGGCGAAGAATCTTATGAGGGAAAGCGGCTTGCAACTGGTCGGCAGCTTGGGTGAAGAGGGAGAACTGCTGCTCGGTGAATTTATCAAAGTCGGGGCTGTCGCTTCCCACAAAATGGGAGAATACTGAGCGAGGAACGAGGGCATTCTGGCGCGACAAGCATGCCACCAACTCCGGGATGTCTGTCAAGGGATTAAAACCGAGGCGATGCATCCCTGTGTCCATTTTCAGATGAATGGGGAAATGCGACACACCCTCTTTCTCAGCAGAACGCACAAGCGCCTCCAACAAACCGAAGCTATAAACTTCCGGCTCCAGGCTATACTCAAACAATTTTCCGAAGGAAGAGATCTCCGGATTCATCACAATAATATTACCGGCCACTCCTGCCTTTCGCAACTCCACCCCCTCATCGGCCACAGCCACAGCGAGATAGTCCACCCCCCTCTCCTGTAAAGTTTTGGCAATCTCTATGCTACCGGTTCCGTAGCCTGAAGCCTTTACCATACAGACGATTTTTGTTTGGGGCTTCATCCGGCGTCTATAGTAGTTGAGGTTTTCCACCAAGGCCTCTAAGTTTATTTCGAGCACCGTCTCATTGACCTTGCGCGAGAGGTGTTCCACCAAGCGTTCAAAGTTATAGCGGCGCGATCCCTTCAGCAAAACAATCTCATCATGCAGGGTGTGCAACAAGCCGCTGGCCTCCAATTCCCGGGTATTCTCAAAAAAATATTTCTCAACAGTAAAAGCCTCGGCAGCCTTCACAATATCTCTGCCCACACCTATAATACGATTCACACCACGACGAGCCACCATCTCTGCCACACGTCCATAAAGCACATCAACCGACATTCCACTCTGCAAAATATCGCTGAGCACAAGAGTGGTGGCACGTTTCTTCTCTGAGCCATGGCGAGAACGACGCTGCATAAAATCGAGAGCGATATCCAAGGAGTTGATGTCAGAATTGTAGCTGTCATTTATCAAGGTAAGGCCGCGGTCTCCCGACTTCACTTCAAGGCGCATCGCCACAGTTTCCAGACAGGCTACTCTTTCTGCTATCTCCTCCGGCGTAAGACCGAGCGCCAAAGCCGCAGCGAGACAGTGCACCCCGTTTTGCAAAGAGGCTGCGTCCGTAAAGGGCAATGTCAAAGCATGCTCCATGCCCTTATATATATATATTATATGTGTATCGGTTTCTTGAACCTCTGCTTGCTTGATAAAGAGGGGAGCTGAGGCATCCTTATGCGACCACGCCAAATGTTCACCTCGGAAACCCGATTCTTTGATTCCGGCAGCCACGATAGCATCGTCAGCCTCATAGATAAGCAATTGACAGTCTTTGAAGAGCTGCAATTTTTCCCGGCACTTTTCTTCCAAAGTGGAAAAGTTTTCTTGGTGGGCAGCACCAAGATTGGTCATAATGCCGATAGTGGGCTGAATGATGGAACGCAAAGCGTCCATCTCTCCGGGCTGCGACATTCCGGCTTCAAAGATAGCCACTTGACTACCCTCATCTAAGAGCCAGACGGACAAGGGTACTCCAATTTGCGAATTGTAAGAACGCGGTGAGCGCGTCACATTCTTAGAGGGAGAGAGTATCTGATAGAGCCACTCTTTCACCACCGTCTTACCATTGGAACCCGTAATACCTATAACGGGAAGGTTGTGGGCTTCTCTATGACGCTCTGCCAAACGCTGCAAAGCCTTGAGCGAATTGGTCACCACAAGAAAATGAGCGCCGGGATAGTTTGCATAGTCGGCCGGCAAATGCTCTACAACAAAACTGCGCACACCTCTTTTATAGAGCGGAGCTATATAGCGATGGCCGTCGCCCAGGCGGGTGCGCAAGGCAAAAAAGAGCGTCACCTCGGGAAAAGCTAGCGAACGACTGTCGGTCAGTAGCCAATCTACGATGGCGCTACCTTCTCCATACTTGCGTGCTCCAATCAGCGACGCTATCTTGTCTATTGAGTAATGCAGAGTTTCCATTTAGCAATAAAATCTTTTTTTCTTTGTTCGCACTCGGCAAAATGCTTTTGAGCCGCCTCGCTGTCCGGATGGTGAGGGCGATGAGCAAGGAAACGCAGCAGCGCTTGTTTCTCTTTGCTGTATGTAACCAGTTCCAAAGAGAAGCACCAAGCTTGGAAACGTTCCCAAATATAATCAACGGCTTGAGCGGAGGGATGAAGCATATCGCGGTCGTAGAAACGATAGTCGCGTAGCTCGTCGACCACTATCTCGTAGGCCGGAAAATATAGCGCGTTACTATTCTGAACTTGCAATTTTCCTATCAGATAAAGCAGGCGCGCCTTACCCATCTGGCTTTCCATCAAACCATATTTCAGATATCGATACGGACTGAGCGTGAAGACTACCTTAAGCCCCGGGCGGAGCACAGCCAAGCGTTTCAACAATGCGCTCCACTCACAAAACTCCTGGTCAACATCCAGCACCGCCTCTTCAAACAAGGCGGCTGCTTCCTTGTGGCAGTTGGCCACCGTCAAGCCTGCAGAGGTTCCGGAGCATAATCTATATACGTGGTCGCTACTGAATGTGACCAGCAGCACGTCTGCCTTTTCGCAAACAGCCTTTGCTGCTTCTCGCCGCTCAGCAACGGCTCTCAAACAAGCCTCTTGAGAGTCGGCCGAGACCACTCCGGAGAACGTCCAGTGATGCCAAAGTCCGCTGCGTCCCTTAAAGCAAAACTGCTCATCGTTTGGGGCTTGATTCAAGAACAGTTCTTGAAGCGCTCGACGAATACTCTCCGGATTGTATAGCACTCCATAGGGATTCACTGAGGCTGCACCTTCCGGCAGACTCTCTGCTATTTTCTCTCCGATATATTCGGCAAAGCAAGAACCCAGCATCACGATGTGCGATGAGGGAGTCAGCCGAAATGACTTTTGTGGCAGTTGTACGACAGTCCTGAAATCCATTGCACCGGCAAAGGTAGAAATTTTCAAGCATACAAAAGGGGCTGCCACTTCTTTTTCAGCAGCCACGCAGCAATAATCTGCCCTCTCCTATGCGCTATCCTGCCCAATACTTTTCTCCTTGTGAAAAAAATATTCTAATTTTGTCCGTCAGAAAATATTTATCAGAAAGCTATACAGACCTCTTATATGAAAAAAATCTATCGGCTATTTCTCCTATTTGCTTTGTGTATGCTCCCGCTGGTTATGCAGGCTCAAAAAGATGGCTCCACGCTGCACGCAGGCGATACGCTACCTGTTTTTTCTCTGACTCTGAACAACGGGTGTCAGGTAGCAACCGATTCTCTAAAGGGACGGCCTTCGCTCATTGCGTTCTTCAACACACGCTGTTCTGACTGTCGCAAAGAACTGCCCGTGTTGCAAGAAATCTACGAACAGTGGCACCCTTATATATATATTATATGTGTAAGCAGGAGTGAATCTCGGGAAAGCATCGAAGCTTTTTGGAGCGAGCATAGCCTCAGTCTGCCTTTCTCTGCCCAAGAAGACAGAAGCATCTATAGCTTGTTTGCACAGCAGGGTATTCCTAAATTATACATCTCCGACAGCAGCGGCACCATCTACCAAATGTTTTCAGAAAAGGTGTCACGCCGCAAACTTCTCAAAGCCATCAAGGCTGTAACCTCCGATAAAAAATAACTCAATCATTAAGCCAACTATGAACACCAAATTCTTAAAGACCCGCCTCACGGTGATGAATTTCTTAGAGTTTGCCGTCTGGGGCGCCTATCTTACCTCGATGGGAAACTACCTCGGCAAAGCCGGAATGGGCAATGAGATTTCTTGGTTCTACGCCATCCAAGGTATCGTTTCCATCTTCATGCCCACCCTCATGGGCATCATCGCCGACAAGCTCATCCAACCGCAGCGTCTATTAGGGCTCTGCCACCTTATAGCCGGCTCCGCCATGCTGGCACTTTGCTATTTAGGCTCCACCCAAGCCACCCCCGACAAAGTGACCTTCATGACCATCTACACCATCAGCGTAGCGTTCTACATGCCTACTTTGGCACTTTCAAACACCACTGCGTTCTCTATTCTGAAGAACCACGGCATGGACACCGTAAAACATTTCCCCTCCATCCGCGTATTTGGCACCGTAGGTTTCATTGCCACAATGTGGTTTGTCAACTGCGCCGCTTTAGAAGATGGCCAGATCTTTTTCACCTTCGGCAGCAACGCCGGCAAGTTCCAATACACACAGATGCAGTTCCTGGTATCCGGCATATTGGGCATTCTGCTTTTTATCTACTGCCTGTTCCTGCCCCAATGCCCCATTGAGAAGAAGAGCGACCGCAGCTTGAGCGAGATGCTCGGACTAAACGCCTTCCAATTGTTCAAGCGTCGCGAGATGGCTATCTTCTTTGTATTCTCCATGCTGCTGGGCATGTGTCTGCAAGTGACCAACGCCTATGCCACCCCCTTTATCACCAGCTACTCCGGCATTCCTGAAATGGCCCATACCTTTGCCGCCAACAACGCCACCCTACTGGTATCCATCTCCCAGATAGCCGAAGCACTCTGCATTCTCTTAATCCCCTTCTTCCTGCAGCGCTTCGGCATCAAGACCGTGATGCTCATCGCCATGTTCGCCTGGGTGCTCCGCTTCGGTTTCTTCGGCTTGGGCGACCCGGCCATGCCCGGCGTCATCCTGTTTGTCCTCTCCTGCATAGTCTATGGCGTAGCCTTCGACTTCTTCAACGTATCGGGCGGCCTCTTTGTAGACAAGGAGTGCGAGCCCAGCATGCGCGCTTCAGCACAAGGCTTGTTCATGCTGATGACCAACGGACTTGGTGCCACTATCGGCACACTGGCTGCCGGCAAAGTGGTGGAACACTATTGTGCTTGGCAGGGCAATTATCTCTTGGGCGACTGGCAAACAGCCTGGTTCATCTTCGCCGGCTTTGCTTTCTGCGTAGCCATAGCCTTTATCTTCGCCTTCCAAAATAAGGCAGCCAAGAAATAGTTCCAAGGGCGGGGATACCACCCAACTATCCCCATCCTAATCTGAGGCTCAAAAACCGCCCTTGTAAGTACCTGAAAATCAATAGGCATTTTTGGCCATTTCTTCGGTAACTACTAGGAAAAACTAGGTAACTACTAGGAA
>CALCHR010000176.1 GCA_937901185.1 uncultured Bacteroidales bacterium | reverse complement strand
GTCTACAACATAGAGGTGGGGCGCATTGTCGGCCACCTTCTGCAATTTGGTCCGCTCAAAACCCAGTGTGCCCACTCTGAAGTAGGCGCGGCTGTTGCTAAGGTCTATCATCTGCTGCGGCGTAGGCTCATACAATTCCGGACTGGCACCGGGTGGCGTCATCGTAGTCACTTGAAAGCGGTCGCCGGCTATGGCTTCTACAAAGTAGCGCATAGGCTCGATGGTCACCACTACACGATTCTCCAAAGGCGATGCAGGAGTTTCCTTCTTACCCCCACAAGCCACCAGCAAAGGCAGGAGGCAACAGATAAATAATAGGTTGCGTTTCATCTCTGAAATATTAAATGGCTGTGTATGCAGATATAAGTATATAATAGCGTAAAAATTTTCCGAGGGCTATGTTGAACATCGACAGTGGGAGGTTCACACGCATAAAGCCCAGAGCTACAGTAATCAAACTGCCCAACAACGGCGTCCAACCCAACAGACCGGCCCAAGCGCCATAGCGGCGCACGTAGTAAGTGCCGCGAGCCAACTGCTTCGGTGTCACTTTCGTGTAACGCGTAATCCATTCTTCGCGGCCCAAGGTTCCTACGCCGTAGTTAAACAAACTGCCCAGCGTATTACCAAGCGTGCCCCACCAAAGCAAGCCGTCGGGGTCGGCATCAACGCCTAAAAGCCCCAGCATCACCACCTCGGAACTGAAGGGAAAGAAACTGCCGGCCAAGAAAGCTGCAATAAACATCCCCAAAGGGCCATGCGCCACGAGAAACTCTACAACAGTCTCCATAGATTTAAGTTATTCATCACCGCAAGCGCCGCCACCAACACAGTGGTTACTATAAAAAAAGCATTCATCCAACGGCCACGCGCCAGTGCATAGTAATGGGCTATAAAGGGACAGCTGTTTGCCACCAACAAATACATCAGCGTATCGAAATGGGCAGGCCAAGCCACCAACATCAAGACCAAAACCACCTCCTGCACCATAATTATATATAGGAGCATGCGCGTACGGATTTTATCATTAAACGAGGTGCGCACAAAGTGGGCCACGGATAACAAGGAAAGTACTGCGAGCACGGATGCCGAAACCAGTTTTTCCTCTCCCAAACTGCTATAATCTAAGAGGGGTGTGTGGAAAAATTCGGTCCATCGCAACACCTCCTGCTGCCAACAGTCTTGCCACAATGTCCAAGCGGCATAAAACCAGTAGGGCAACAGCAAGCCGAACACGCCGGCCATAAAGGTGCGCCAGTTCAGCACGCGCAACTGGATAAGCATCGCTGAGCAAAAGAATGGAGCCAGTAAAAGCAAGGGTGGGAAGAAAAGGCTGCCCAAGCCTAAGAAAAGAAAGGCATGAAACACTTCACCCTGCGCCATCGGCTTTTGGTAGGCCATGAACAGCGCTACATAAGAGAGAAGCAGGCAGACGGTCGACAAAGTCTCTACTTCCCACTTGTGCAGAAAGGAAAAGGCCGCCATCAGTACCAAGTAGGTGGCGCTCATCAAACGGGAGCGCACACGCAGCAAACCATTTTGGTTATTCCATTCGGCTATGATGTAGGCACAAACACCTACCACAATCAAGCCGGCCCAATGCTGCAGCCCTCCCTCTCTTGAAAAATACCAGAGCACACACGCCAACAAACTCGTAACGGGTAGCGTAAACGAGCCGGTCGTCACGTGATACCTGAAAGTCTTTTCTTCTGCCACTTCTTTTCTCTCGGGATATGGGAATTAGAGGTCGCGGCCGATGTCCGTACGGAAATATTTCTTCTCAAAATCTATTTGCTTGGCTCCTTGCATTGATTTTTGCAGGGCCTCTTCCTTTGTTTCTCCGTAAGAGCTGACAGCTATCACACGGCCTCCGGCTGTTACCAGCTGGCCATCTTTGAGAGCTGTGCCGGCGTGGAAGACCACACTGCCCTCTACTTCTGCTCCCGTAATGGGGAATCCCTTTTCATAGCTTTGGGGATAGCCGCCCGAAACACACATCACGCAAACAGCAGCACGGGGGTCAAACTCCACAGTATATTCATTCAGGTTGCCATGGGCCACTCCTTCAAAGAGTTCCACAATGTCGCTCTTCAAGCGGAGCATCACGGTCTCGGTTTCGGGGTCTCCCATGCGGCAGTTGTATTCTATCACCTTGGGCTGGCCGTCGCAGTTGATCAAGCCGAAGAAGATAAATCCTTTATAGACGATGCCTTCTTCTGCCAAGCCTTCTACGGTGGGGCGGATAATCTCATCTTCTACTTTTTTCATCCATGCTGCGTCTGCAAAAGGAACGGGCGACACGCTGCCCATACCGCCTGTGTTCAGACCGGTATCTCCTTCGCCAATGCGCTTATAGTCTTTTGCCTCGGGCAGAATTTTGTAGTTCTTGCCGTCGGTCAGCACGAACACCGAGCACTCTATTCCGCTCAAGAATTCCTCTACTACTACGCGCGCTGAAGCATTGCCGAACATGCCGGCCAACATGCCGCGCAACTCGTGTTGAGCTTCTTCGAGCGTAGGCAGTATCAGCACGCCCTTACCGGCGCAGAGGCCATCGGCCTTCAACACGTAAGGCGGCTGCAAAGTAGCCAGGAATTGGCAACCTTCTTCCACGGTGGTTCCGTCGAAGGTGGCGTAAGCTGCGGTGGGAATGCCGTGGCGCTTCATAAAGCCTTTGGCAAAGTCCTTAGAACCTTCGAGCACAGCACCGGCTTTGGAAGGACCGATCACAGGGATGTGTTTCAAGTCCTCGCGCTGCAAGAAATAGTCGTAGATACCTTTCACCAAGGGGTCTTCGGGTCCTACAACCACCATGTCAACTCCGTGGGTCAAGACAAAGGCTGCGATGTTCTCAAAATCGTCTGCCTTGATGTCCACATTCTCTCCCACGGCCGATGTACCGGCATTTCCGGGTGCTATAAATAGTTTTTCAGTCTTCGGGCTTTGGGCAATTTTCCAGGCCAACGCGTGTTCGCGTCCGCCGCTTCCCAGCAACAAAATTTTCATAATCTATTTTTTTACAGTTTGTATTTGCAAAAATACCACAAGCCAGGGAATGGGCAAAGTAAATCTTAGGATTTCTGCACCCTTGGCTGCTGAGGCTTATAAACAAAAAAGCTGAACCCTAAGGATTCAGCTTTATGTCTTTTCTTTGATTCGTCGTTACGCCAACTTGTTCACGTGAAGCATAAGGCTTGATTTGATATTAGCGGCCTTATTCTTGTGAATGATATTAGTTTTAGCAAGCTTGTCCAGCATCTTCTGAACCTTCGGCAGAAGTTCTACGGCAGCCGCCTTGTCAGTTGTAGCGCGGAGCTTACGAACTGCGTTACGCATTGTCTTAGCGTAATATCTGTTGTGCAGTCTGCGAGTCGCCGTCTGACGAATTCTTTTTACAGATGATTTGTGGTTTGCCATTTTTTAATTTTCTTTTTATTTGTGTAGCCCATGGGAGAATCGAACTCCCCTTTCAAGAATGAAAATCTTGCGTCCTAACCGATAGACGAATGGGCCAAACCTTGTTTTGCTCTCAACTCCTTTCGGGGCTGATTTGCGAGTGCAAAAGTAGGACATTTTTTTTAACCAACAAAGGATTTCCTGTTTTTTTTTAGAAAAATCTTACTTTTTTCTTCTGCGAGGGCATTTTTTCAGCATTTTCTGTAATTTAGCCTTCATATTTCTCTTTGGTTCAACTTACTTTTTTCTGAGAAGATGCTCATCAAATCCAGATGCGTGGTGCTCCACGTTTTGAAATATACAGAGGACACGGTGATCGTAGATACGTTCACGGAGAATTTGGGTAAGGTGTCGTTCATCGTAAAACTCTCGCGCTCAAAGCATGCATTGGTCAAGCCTGGTTTTTTGCAGCCGCTCTCTATTCTTGAAGCGGAATGGAACCACGGACGGGCTGCACTGGCGCGCTTTAAGACAGTGCGCGTGTGGAAGCAGGTGGTCAACATTCCCACCGACCCCTACAAAGCGGCCATCGCCATGTTTATCTCGGAATTTCTCAACCACACCCTCCGCGAGGAGCACGACAGCGAATTGCTTTTTGAATACCTGGTACGCTCCGTAGAGTGGCTCGACACGTGTATGGGGGGCTTCGCCAACTTCCACATCGTCTTTTTGCTCCGCCTGACACGCTTCTTGGGATTCCACCCCAACCTGCGCGACTTCCGAGAGGGCTGCTATTTCGACATGCTCAACAGTTGCTTCACCGACAAGCAGCCGCTCCACGGCCACTACCTTGCTCCCAAAGATGCAGCCCTGCTCCCCTTGCTCATGCGCATGCAGTTTGCCACGATGCACATCTTCAAATTTTCGGGACAGGAGCGCAACAGCCTGCTGCGCCACATCAACAACTACTACCGCCTTCACATCCCCAACTTCCCGGAACTCAAATCGCTCGACGTGCTGCGCGAGCTCTTCAGTTGAGCCCATACGCGCGCACGTATATATAATAATGTGTGGCGCCTGCGTATGGAGCCTTTTCCAAGGTCTTTTTCCTGCTCCGAAATTCGTTCTTGCAACTGTTTGATTCTGAGGAAGAAAAAATTTAACAAGAAGGGGCTTTTCTTCGGTAACTACTAGGAAAAACTAGGTAACTACTAGGAAAAATTCGGTA
>CALCHR010000175.1 GCA_937901185.1 uncultured Bacteroidales bacterium | reverse complement strand
CGGGCCGTGCATGTTATAAACTGGGAGGCTATTTATGGTCCAGTGCCCAAAGGGTGCGCCCTTATATTCAAGGACAGGGACACTACTAACTGCGATGTGTCGAACCTTCTCCTTGTGACCAGAGCCGAACTGGCTAGAATGAACCAAAAGGGTCTTATATCTACCTTCCCCGAACTCACAGAAACCGGGCTGCGCCTTGCACAACTTATAAATGCTACAACTAAAAGAAGAAAAGAAAGAAGGTGAGGCGGTGAGCACTTTTACACCCTACCCGCACCAGCGTGCAGGCATTGACTGGATCACCCAGCACCCCACCTGTGCGCTCCTATGGGGCATGGGTACGGGCAAAACAGTGACGACCTTAACAGCTATTGACACTCTGCTGCACGACTACCTGGAGGACGGCCCGGTGCTGGTAATAGCGCCTAAGCGTGTAGCAGAGAACACCTGGAGCAAAGAAACAGAAAAGTGGGAACACCTAAGGCACCTCAGAGTCTCTAAGATTATGGGCACCGCTAAGCAACGCCTGGCCTCCCTGGATGCACTCGCGGACCTTTACGTTATAAACCGCGAGAACGTCGTCTGGCTGGTGGAGCGCCTGCAGAACTGCTGGCCGTTCCCTATTGTAGTTATAGACGAGCTGTCCAGCTTCAAAAGCGCTCAGGCAAAGCGCTGGAAGGCCCTCCGCCGTGTACGTGGACGCATCCGCAGGCTTATAGGCCTGACAGGCACACCGAGGCCCAACGGTCTGGAGGACCTCTGGCCCGAGGTTTATCTCCTCGACCAAGGCGCCCGCCTGGGTAAGACACTGGGCGCCTTCCGTGCCCGCTTCCTGGTACCTGAGAAAATGAACGGTCACATAGTTTACAGCTACAGACCCCGAGAGGGCGCAGAGGCTAAGGTCTACGACCTACTGGGCGACATCTGCATGAGCATACGCAAGGACGACGTGCTGAGCCTCCCCGGGCAGATATATGAGGATATAGAGCTGACCGCCCCGCCCGCTTTGCTTAAAAAATATAAGCAGTTTGAACGGGACAGGGTGCTGGAGTGCCTGGACGCTGACGGCGACATCGTGGCGGGCTCTGCGGCGGCTCTGACCAACAAGCTGCTACAGTTCGCAAATGGCGCCATATATGACATGGACGGGAACGTCCACGAACTCCACGACATAAAGCTGGACGCTCTGGAGGAGTTACTGGAAGAGGCGGGCGGCGACCCCGTGCTGGTGCTCTATGCCTACAAGCACGACCGCGACCGAATACAGCAGCGGATCAAGTGCAGAGAACTTGACACCCCCGAGGATATGGACGCCTGGAACCGCGGGGAGATACCAGTCGCACTTGCACACCCTGCGAGCATAGGCCACGGCTTGAACCTCCAGGACGGCGGACACATTATAGTCTGGTATGGCCTCACGTGGTC
>CALCHR010000174.1 GCA_937901185.1 uncultured Bacteroidales bacterium | reverse complement strand
AAAAACTAGTAAACTCCGAGTTTTACTTAGTAAACTCCGAAGAAACGGCCGAAAATGGGTATTGAAAATCAAGTGTTTACAAAGTCTGTTTTTCGGTCCTTTCTTGTTTGGGCTTTGCGGCGCAGACGAGCGGCTATTTCTCCGTAGTAGGTGAGGTAAGCCAGCAGCCCCAGGAGCATCACGAGGACGGTTTTCAGTCCGTGGGTGACAAGGGCAAACGATTTGGCCACCGCCTCGCCGATGTGGAACACGCCCGTCAGTGTCTTCACTATCACAAAATGCCAAGGACCGGCGCCGCCGGGGGTGGGAATCAAGACGCCGATGCTGGCAGCTGCAAAGAGGTAGAAAGTATCGGCGAGGGAAAGCTGAGCGAGCGAGTCGAAGCAAGGCACGAGCAGATAGAGCTGCATGAAGTTGCAAAACCAGATGCCCAAGCACAAATAGCCGAAGCGTAGCGGCGAGTCGAGGCGGGCAATGGCTGAGATGCCTTGCCACAGGTGGCAGAAAAACGAGCGCACGCGGTGGCGCAACAGCACGCCGAGCAAGATGGCGATAAAGCCGCCCCCTATTATTATATATAATGTGTAGGGCGGGAACATAAAGGCCAGTTGCCGCCCGAGACTCGAGGCCAGTTCGGAGGTATTCTCCCAATGCAGCGCCACGGCGGCAACGACCACCAGGAGCAGGCAACCCACGTCGGCCAACTTCTCCACCACCACCGTTCCGATGGCTCGGGTAGACACAGAAACCCGTCCACGCCCCACGAGCACGGAGCGCGTCAGTTCGCCCAAGCGCGGAGTCACGCTGTTAATCAGATAGGAGATAAAAACCAGTTCCACGGCGTGCCGACGGCTCACAGAGATTCCCGTAGACTTCAGCAGCATCTGCCAGCGCAGGGCGCGCAGCACGTTGGCCACTATGCCGGCCGCCAGCGTAGAGAGAATCCACAGATAATTGCTGCGCAACAAAAACAAGTCTTGAATCTGCCGGAAGTCGAAGCCCCGGTAGAGCCACACCATCAGCATCACGCCAACCGCCGTGGAGCAGAGAATGCCAAGTATGTTGTGCCATCGTTTTTTCAAAGCCGCGTAGATTTTTTCGGTCGGCCATCGAAGAAAGCCGGCCTTGATTCTACTTGCAAAGTAAGTGTAACTTCTTGGATAAAGCACACCAAGCCCCCTTGATTTAAGTTTTTTTAGACCGCCGGAAAGTTTTTTTAGAAAAATGACAAGGGGCAGCAGCCATGAATCCGCCCGCATGAAAAGAAAAATGCTAACTTTGCCCCACAGACTAAAATCTACAAGAAAATGGTGCTCAACTATATTTGGATAGCCTTCTTCCTGATAGCTTTCGGCATTGCTGCCATCAAGCTGGTGTTCTTTGGCGACACCACCGTGTTTCCAGCCATCATGGACTCCACCTTCGTCACCGCCAAAACCGCCTTCGAAATCTCTCTCGGACTCACCGGCGTGCTCTCGCTATGGCTCGGCATCATGAAGATAGGC
>CALCHR010000173.1 GCA_937901185.1 uncultured Bacteroidales bacterium | reverse complement strand
GTAGTTACCGAATTTTTCCTAGTAGTTACCGAAATTTACCTAGCTTTTACCGAAGAAAACCTACTCCTTATATAGGAAAATCGAACTCAGTTTCCTTCATCTTGAGTAGTTTTTTAGTAGAGCTAAGATGTAAGGATTTCTGAGGGGCAATTATTGTGTTTGCAAAATGTGTATTTTCGCAAAGTGGTATAGTTGCTGTAGGATTTTTTCTGTATTTTTGTATCGTGTGTTAGATTGGGGGATACACTCTTCCGGTCTATACCAAATCTAAAACTCGTTAACTTCAAATTGCTGAGATAATTAGAAACAAATATTAAATATGTTGACCATGAAAAAAATCATTTTGTTTTTTGCATGCTGCTTGTTCTTCTTTCCTATAGTCAAGGCCGAGGAATTTAATCCAAAAGCTGTAAGCCAAATGCTAGACCGTATTGGCGGAGAAGGAACGGCAAACTGCTTTGTAACAATCCTAGATGAGACGCTTTCCTCAGAAGGTGGAAATGGGGAAGTGTTCTCCATCTCTGCTCAAGATGGTAAACCCTGCATCAAGGGTTCTACAATTTCTGCCATAACTACAGGTGTGGGTTGGTATCTTAACCATTATGCCCACATCAATCTTGCTTGGAATAATCTTTCTATAAAAGATTTAGCTACTCGTACACTTCCGCTTCCGGAGCAAGAGGAGATTCGCACTTGCCATGCAGACTATCGCTATTATCTTAATTATTGTACATTCTCTTATTCAATGTCGGTATGGACTTGGGAGCGTTGGCAACAGGAAATAGACTGGATGGCACTCCATGGTATCAATATGCCTTTGCAGATTGTGGGGCTTGATGTTGTATGGATGCGTCTATTGACAGAGTATTATGGTTATACAGAGGCTGAGGCTTCAGCTTTCATTGCCGGCCCTTGTTTTCAAGCCTGGTGGGGTATGAACAACTTGGAAGGGTGGGGAGGACCGAACCCTACTTGGTGGTATGATAGACAAGCCAAGTTGGCCAAAAATATAACGGACCGTATGCGCGAATTGGGCATGCAGCCGGTACTACCTGGTTTCAGCGGAATGGTGCCAAGCAATTTTACGGCGAAAACTGGTCATGCAGCAAACCAACAAGGTAACTGGTGTGGCTTTAAGCGTCCCTATATTCTCAATCCTAATCATGCAGTGTTCGCCTCTATGGCTGCCAACTATTATAAAGTGTTGAAGGAAGTAATGGGTACTTCTCTTTATTATAGTATGGACCCTTTCCATGAAGGAGCTAACACAAATGGCATTGATGTGCCTGCAGCCTATGCCGCTATAGCCAAGGCTATGTTTGCAGCCAATGATGACATCGACGAGAAATGGGTAATACAATATTGGCAATGGAGCGGAGCACAATATAATGTGCTTGATAAGGTTACAAAGGGGCGCCTTGTTGTTCTTGATCTGTTCTCAACCGCTCATACTCATTTTGGAGATTATAAAGGCCATGATGCAGTCTATTGTATGTTGCCCAATTTTGGCGGACGTACTGGTATGATGGGCCGTTTCAATGGAGTGATTGATGGTTACTTTGACCAAAAATCTAAATTTTCAAACATCAAAGGCATTGGTGCTACACCAGAAGCTATAGAGTCGGTTCCAGTTCTTTATGATATTCTATTTGAATTACCTTGGTATGACTCAAAGCCGGATGCTGCCAAATGGATGGAAAATTATACTATCAGTCGTTATGGAGAATCTAACGCTCTTGCTAAAAAAGCTTGGGAGAAGTTGAGAAACTCAGCATTGAATTGCCAGTCCACTTTGCAAGGACCTCATGAAGCTGTAGTTTGTGCCCGTCCGGCTCTGACTGTCGACAAAGTGTCGTCGTGGGGAGGCACTAATATCTTTTATGATGCACAATATGTAGTAGATGCGGCTCGCCAATTACTAGATGCCGGTCTTTCGGGTGAAAATTATAGCTATGACTTAACAGATGTGGCTCGTCAAGCCTTAACTGATTATGCCTACTATTTGCTGAAGTCAATAAACGAGGCTCATAGTGCAGGGGACACCGAGGCTTTCAATAGTCGCCGTGATGCATTCCTTCAACTTATCAACTCGTTGGACCAACTTCTTAACACCAACAAGAACTTTATGTTGGGCAACTGGACTCAAATGGCTCGCGACATCGCTTCAGAAGTGAGTGGAACTACAGAGAGTGACAAAAAATGGTTGGAGCTGAACAATGCCCGTACGCTTATCTCTACTTGGGGGGAAGAAGTTAATGCCAATTCTGGTGGCTTGCGCGATTACTCATATAGAGAGTGGGCCGGAATGTTGAAAGACTATTATTTGCCTCGATGGGAATACTTCTTCAATAATAATCTGAAAGCTCCGTCTGGAGGTTGGTACAAAATGGAGCGTGCTTGGGCACTCAATGATAAACTTAGCTATTCCAATACACCGCAAGGAAATACTGCCGATGTGCTCAAGACTATATGGGGAAAAGTATTTTTAGATTTTACCCTTCAGAGTGGAGACAATTATTATATATATAGAGCCTTGCGCACAGACAAAACGGCTGAGATTTGTACTACTGCTGCTCGTGGTGCTAATTACGTGTCTCCGGTAAAGATTCCTAAAGGAGAAGAAGCTGTTCTTGCCATTGATTTTAATAATGATGGTATATTTGAGACAAGTGAGAAAACTCAACTACAATCTCAGACTGGTCTACTTAGTATTGATATTCCAGAAACAGCGGTTGCCGGTAAGGTAAAAGCTTGCATTATGCTTCCTGATGGTACCAACTTCCTATATATGTTGATGTTGCAGGACAATATAGACAAGCCAAGAACTGTAACAGTGCAGACCGCTAATGAAGCGGAAGGCTGTGTGGAGATTGTAGGCTCTAAGGAAACTTCTGTGACAAACCGAGATTTTGTTACGGTGAAAGCTACTCCTGCTGATGGCTTCAATTTCTTTAATTGGACAGATGCTGAGGGCAATGTTGTCAGCTCAGACAATCCGTATACCTATTGTGGAAAGGCTGCTATTGACTTAGTGGCCCACTTTGTACCTAATAAATGGGGGGCTCTGGATGAAGATAAAGCAGACTGGGCTGACATTACTTCCTATAAACAGTATGTAAGTACTATTTCTCTTAAGCAAAATGGTCAAACTACAAATTTATATGAAACTACAGCTTGCCCGGACCAGTTGTTTAACTTAGTGCCTAAGCAAATCGAAGTAGCTCCCGGAGCTGAGTTCTCTATAAGTTGGAGTGATGCCGGAGGTTTGCAATATACATACCTCTCTGCTTATCTTGATTTGAATGCAGATGGAGAATTTAATATGGACGATGAACTATTGGGAGTAAAAGGTACACTCTCGGCCCAAAATACGGCAGTAAAGAATGGTACCTTTACTATTCTGTTGCCCTATGATATGCCTTTAGGCCTTACCCATATTCGCTTGCGTTTTGATGGAGCCTGGAAGAGTGGATATAAGACTACAGAAAAAGGAAAAGCTTTTCCTGCCAAGATGACAGCTAACAGAATGGTCTATGATATTCCGGTGAATGTTGTTGCTGTTGCTCCTTATGCCACTACGGTTACAGTGAAATCAGTAGATGAACTTTTAGGAACGGTAGATGCTAACGGACAGCCTGCAACTCATGTCTATACAAAGACGGATGAAGTGGTGTTGCGAGCAACTCCTTCTGAAGGCCAACGCCTTTTGTGCTGGAAAGATAACCATGGCCGATTATTGCCTAAAGAGTGGATGGAGGAGAACGTAGTACGTTTCAAGCCTTTTGATAATACTATCATTACAGCCCATTTTGAACCAACTTCAGCGCTGGTATATGGAGATTGGGAATTTTTCTATGAAAAAACTCCCACCGGAGGTTTGCGCATCACCGATGTTAAAAAAGAAGGAAGCTCCTTGATGCAACTGAATCTTGCTAACAATTTGAATCTTCCTTTGGAGAAGATAAAGTATGGGGCACTTCACAATCTCAGCCACCTTGAAAGTATACAGTTGCCTTCAACCCTACAAGATTTTGAACCCCTTCTTAACGAGGCTTCTCTTAAAGGTAGCGGAACTCTCAACGCCCAGATTCCCCTTTCAGTTCCTCTTGATTCTAATGAAGATTGGACGCTAACGCTTCAAGCCAAGAGCAATGGTGGTAGTTTTAATCAATGGGGCTCTTCATTATTAGCTACCGGCGCAGAGGCTTTAGCTGAACGCTATGCCGGAGGCTTCCAATTTTATCTGACCAAGGCAGGAAAAATTGTAGCCAAAGTGAACTGTGGAGAAGAAGGTAAGTTTGAGTCGCAAGCAGAGATGGGTAGTCAATTTCAGGTGGTTGTTGACTACAATGTTGAGTTGAAGAAACTTCTTCTTACTCTATATCCTGAAAATGCTCCGAAAGAGCAGAAGGAATATAGAGGTGTGTCTCTTTCTGCAGTAAATTCTTTGTGTACAGCTATTCCTGAGGGTATTGATATTGCAGTTAGTGTGGCTTCAGCATCAGCCCCCATCGCTCCTTTTCTGGGGTGTTCAGTGCTGAGCCAACTTAGTTTCCCTGATGGTAATACCACTTATAGCGCCTCTGAGAATATACTTTTTTCGGCCGATGGCAGTAAACTTTTGGCTTATCCCGAAGGGCTTACTGCCCATGTTTATACATTGCCAAAACATATAACCTATATAGCAAGTCAAGCATTTACGGTCTCTTCATTTCTACATTTACTAAAGCCGGAGAGTAGCACGCCAGCCGTTTGCAATAATGGTGCATTCGGCAAATGCCAACTTTATGTACAAGTTCCTAAGGGTAGTGAGAACAGCTATAGTTCATCTTGGGGATTGCCGCTTTTTTGGAGCCTTCCTGCCACAGCCAAAAATATCAATCTGCGTAGCATTGGTAAAAAGGACAAAATAGAATTTTGTGCTACAGATGAAAGCACTGCAACAGCTTTAGTGGAAGGTTATAGCAACCCTGTTTGTTATACTCGCACCTATGAGGCCGGCCGTTATTATCCAGTTTATTTTCCCACTCCGGTAAATTCCGTTTGTGTAGAAGGTATTCCTCAAGGCGAAGTTACTCTGAAGGATTTCTATTTCTATCGCTTCGATGAAGAGCACAGAGAGTTTTTACAAACTGTTCCCACTGGAGGTCCTTATATGTTGGCTGTTCCGGCCTCAATAGCAGGTAGAGCTGTAACCTTTAGCTTCTTTGGATTAGGGGCAGCCTATTTTACAGGGTTTAATGGTAATGGTACAGCCCAAGTGGCCAATGGTTCGGCGCGTCCGTATTATTATGATGTTATGACCAACGAATGGCGCATGGAGGAAGATACAGACTATTCTCTTTGGCCTTTTGAATCCGCTATCTATCCCTTGGCCGGTTATCCTAAAACAATAGCAGGTCCGGACAATGCAAGTGCCATAGAAACAATCCCAATATTAGAAAACAAGCCTTCCCATAGCTATGACCTTCAAGGGCGCCGTTGTGTGCCTCATGGAAAGGGGGTGCACATTGACGCTGATGGCCGCAAACACTTGAACCCCTAAAATAGGTACAGAATATACTGCCAATATCTTCGGAGGCTAGTAGGAAAAACCGGGTAACTCCAGGTAAAACTGCTAGCCTCCGAGTTTTATTTACTCCCAGTTTAAGAAGTAGTACTTATTAGTTGCGAAAAGTTACAAGCCGTGTAACCAAGGGTTACAAGTGATGTAACCAATAGTTACTTGTCGTGTAACCAAGAGTTACAAGCCATGTAACCAAACTTTCTAATTGCTTAAGGTGAGTTTATATTGCTTAAAACTACAATCCCAAAGTGAGATAATTCAGCAGACAAGCCCATAGCTTAATCTGTTGGTTTGGCTATTCTGTTCTTCAGATTTTACCATCGTTTTAAAGTGAAGCTAAATACTAGTAGGCTTAAGACATAAAAGAAAGAGCTACACACAGATGTGCAACTCTTTCTTCTTATCTTATATATAATATATATGTGTCTATTCGGCAAATAGCGGATAGGCTTGCATCGTACTATTTACTTTAGCTTTGACTGTGGCGATAGTCTTTTCATCCGTAGGATTGTTGAGTACGGTTTCAATCAGTTCGGCGATTTCAAGCATGAGGTCTTCTTTTGCCCCACGTGTTGTAATAGCAGGAGTGCCAAGACGGATACCGGAGGTCTGGAATGCACTTCGACTATCGAATGGAACCATGTTCTTGTTGACTGTGATGTCTGCTGCAACAAGAGCATTTTCAGCTACCTTACCTGTGAGGTCGGGGTATTTGCTGCGAAGATCTACGAGCATACTATGGTTGTCTGTACCTCCACTTACGATGGTGAAACCACGCTGAGTGAGTGCATCAGCCAGAACTGCAGCATTTTTCTTCACTTGCTGTGCATAGACTTTGAATGCTGGTGACAGCGCCTCGCCGAAAGCAACAGCTTTGGCCGCAATAACATGCTCGAGTGGTCCACCTTGCGTTCCGGGGAATACGGCACTATCTATGAGTTGCCCCATGGTCTTGACAACTCCTTTAGGGGTTGTGATTCCCCAAGGATTTTCAAAGTTGCGTCCAAGGAGAATGATTCCGCCGCGAGGACCGCGAAGAGTTTTGTGGGTGGTGGATGTTACAATATGAGCATGAGCTACGGGATTGTCAAGTAAACCAGCAGCAATAAGTCCGGCAGGGTGAGCCATGTCAACCATCAGAAGAGCTCCTACACTGTCGGCTATTTGGCGCATACGAGCATAGTCCCATTCACGACTATAGGCCGATCCTCCACCGATGATGAGCTTGGGGCGATGCTCATGAGCGAGGCGTTCCATCTCGTCGTAATCTACTAGACCGGTTTCGCGGTTGAGGTTATAGCCGATAGGGTTGTATAGAATGCCGGATGTGTTGACGCGTGAACCATGTGAGAGGTGTCCTCCATGGTCGAGGTTGAGCCCCATAAACGTATCACCGGGTTTGAGAACGGCCAGGAAGACTGCGGCATTCGCTTGTGCTCCGGAGTGGGGCTGTACGTTTGCATATTCAGCATTGAATAGCTTCTTGATGCGCTCAATGGCGAGGGTTTCAGTTTGGTCTACAATTTGGCAACCTCCATAATAACGATGACCGGGATAGCCTTCTGCATATTTATTGGTTAGACAAGAGCCCATGGCTTGCATTACCTGGGGACTAACAAAGTTTTCTGAAGCGATGAGCTCGATACCACTCAGTTGTCGCTGTTTCTCTGCTTCAATGAGGCGGAAAATTTCGGTGTCTTGAAACATGGCTGTATATGGTTTAGGGTTAGCCTTCTCTGGCAATTAGTTTGATATTTTCTATGCTTTGTTTCTTTTCGCAGTAATGACATTGTAGCAGACCGGCTTCTTTGTCGCTAAGATGGAAAAGGGTAGGCATTGGTTCTGCGTTGGTAATGCATTTAGGGTTAGCGCATTTGGCTATTCCGTGGATATGGGGGGGGAGAGTCACTTCGCGCTTTTCTACCACTTCATAGTCCTTGATAATACATAATGATACATTTGGGGCCACGAGTGCGAGTTGATTGAGTTCAGTATCTGTAAAAAACTTTTCAGAGACTTTGATGATACTCTTATTCCCCATTTTCTTGCTCTTGAGGTTGCAGCCTATCATAAATTGTGAGGAGTGTAGCTCTTCAAGACGCAGAAGGCGTACTATCTCAAATAGGCGATTGTTGGGAATATGGTCTATAACGGTTCCGTTTTGTATGGCGGCCACCATAAGTTCTTCTCTTTTCATAGTAAAGTGTTTTGGGGGTGGTTAATCTATAATGGTGGTGTCAGCTTTTACATCTTCAAGTGTGATGCCAAGTACATCGCAGATGATGGCTTCACGAGCAAATAGACCATTGTGAGCTTGCTTAAAGTAATAAGCATAAGGCTCGTTGTCAACATCGTACGCAATCTCGTTGACGCGTGGTAGAGGGTGCAGAATACGGAGATTTTCTTTTGCGTTTTTTAGCATGGAGGCTTTGAGAATGTATACATCTTTTACACGCTCATATTCCATTAAATCGGTAAAGCGTTCTCTCTGTACGCGCGTCATATAAAGGATATCAGCTTGGGCAATAGTCGTTTCGCTGAAATCCTCATGCTCTTCATAGCGTATGTTGTATTCCCGACAGTAGGCCTTGTATTCTTCGGGCATCGCTAATTCTTGAGGGGCAATAAAATGGAATGTTGGGTTGAAATGACGCATGGCCATCAATAGAGAGTGAACAGTACGCCCATATTTGAGATCACCCACAAGACAGATGTCTAGATTCTCTAGTGTACCTTGTGTCTTATATATGGAATATAAGTCAAGCATGGTTTGGGTGGGGTGTTGGTTGGCTCCATCGCCTGCATTGATTACAGGTACCGGTGAAACTTCTGCAGCATAACGTGCTGCTCCTTCAAGAAAATGGCGCATCACAATTACGTCTGCATAGTTACCGACCATCATAATGGTATCTTTTAGTGTCTCGCCTTTAGTAGAGCTAGTTACCTTGGGGTCTGTAAAACCAATAACTTTTGCTCCGAGACGATTGGCGGCAGTTTCAAAAGATAAACGTGTGCGGGTAGATGGCTCAAAAAACAAAGTGGCAACAATCTTACCATCTAAAATTTTTCGGTTAGGATGTTTCTCAAATTCGCTAGCCATCTCCAAAAGATACATAATTTTTTCTTTAGATAGATTGGCGATGGTAACAAGGCTTTTTTTCTGACTCATGGTTGTAGTTTTTGAATCGTTTCCAGAATGTGAAATATACAGAACCCATTATTTTTTATGCTTGGGGGTGTCAGTAGGTATTTCGGGTGTAAAATTATAAAATTATCTGGCATGCTGGTTCTTTTCTGTTAAAATTATTATTGTAAAAAGATTTTTCTAAAATAAGGTTGACTAAAAGAAAATATATGCATATCTTCGCCGAGAATATATTTTTACATTCCTAAAATTTCTCTATGAAAACAAAACATGTATTACTCTCGGCTGTGTTGTTGGCTGCTTCTTCAACAGCAGGCATGGCACAAAGCGTACCTACACATGAAATGTATGTGCAGTATGCTACTCCAAGTAGCTTGGTTGAAGCTCTAAAGAATTGGGAGCCTGGCAAAAACTTTGGTGAAGGTAAGGACTACAAGGACGAGAACTTCTTTATTTCTCGCGTTCCCTTGAAGGAAAGATTCGTTCCCGGAGATTGGGCAAACGATGATTTGAACGACAGCAACGACAAGTACTTCTGTTGGTGTGCGCCTACTGGTGAAATGACCAAGAAGTGGGGTCCTCTGCCTCGTTACAACTTCGACGGCGACAACTTCAACATGTGGCAATACGTTAATACACACTCTAACTGGTCAAACGGTTGGTGGCGTGTGCCAGGTGCTTTCAATGACGTGGCTCACCGTAATGGTGTACGCACTGGATGTACTTATTTCATCGACTGGGCTACTCCTGTCAACTCGATGAATGACCCAGGTAAGACTTTGTATGAATTGGCAGAAACAGACTGGGACGGCAATTACCTTTACGCAGAGAAACTGATCAAGTTCATGCGCTATTATGGTATCACAGGTTTGACATTTAATCCAGAAGGTAACTGGGCACCAAATGTGAATAATGCTGTGAAAGGTTTCCTTGCTGAATGTCACCGCGTGGCTAAGGAATTGAATTGGCCATTTCACGTAGATTGGTACGCATTTGTTAGCAATACAGGACAATTGAGTGATAATGGTTGTAAACTGACTGTTGGTGCCAACGACCAGTGGTTCCACGACCAAAATATCAATCAACCTGTGACCGACGTCTTCTTCCTCAACTACAACTGGAGTGATGCTGGTTTGCAACAGTCTGTCAATGCAGCGAAGCAGTTAGGTCGTAACACATTCGACGTATACGCAGGCTTCGATATGCAAGGTCGTGGTTACGGTAAGAATGGTAATGCCGGCTGGTCTTCTTTGATGAAATATCCTATATCAGTAGTAGTATGGGGTGCACACGACCGTTCACAACTCTATGTATCTTCAACAGAAGGTGGTCAGAGTGACTACGCCGTACAAAACGAATACCAAAAGAAGCAAGAAATGCTCTTCTCGGGTGGTAACCGCAACGTATTGCAATTAC